>SLAT01000304.1 GCA_007126715.1 Roseinatronobacter sp. | reverse complement strand
CCGCAGATGAGTGGATCAAGACTACCGTTGAAGCGCTTGGAAACATAGGAAATGTCCAACTCCGGCTGCGTTGCATGGGCGCGGGTGTCCATGATCATGGCTATGTTCTGGGTTATGAGCGTGTCGCCGACCACATCCCCGCATCAGACGCCCCTCGTCACCGCCTGTGGCGGATGCGTGCGGGCCAGATCATTACTGCCACCGGCGCAATCGAGCGACCGCTGTCTTTCGCGGGCAATGACGTACCGGGCGTGATGCTGGCAAGTGCGATGCGCGACTATGTGGTGAACTACGCTGTTGCCCCGGGCCGTGAGGTGGTGGTTGTCACCAATAACGACGATGCCTATCGCACTGCAATCACGCTGCGCAAAGCAGGCGTCGGCGTGGCCGCCGTTGTCGATGCGCGCCAAGAGGCAATCGGCCCCCTGCCCAAGCAGGCGCGTGAATTGGGTATTCGCATTCTAACGGGCAAGGGCATTCGCAAGGTCAAGGGCGGCAAACATGTCACCGGCGTCGAGATTTGTCGGATCGACAGCAAAGGCACAGCGTTTACAGAAAAGCTTGATTGTGACGCGGTCGCCATGTCGGGTGGCTGGTCGCCGGTCGTACATCTGTGGTCGCATTGTGGGGGTAAGCTGATCTGGGACGAGGCTGGTAGTTTCTTCCGCCCCGACCCTGACCGCCCGCCTTTGGGCGCGGATGGCGCGGGTTTCGTTCAGGTTTGCGGATCTGCCGCAGGCCAGATGGGTGCTGTGCTTGCAGATGCTCATGCCTCTTCACTCAGGGCGGCAAAAGCCCTTGGCGCGACGAAAGCCCCCGCCGCGCCTGCCAATGACAGCATTACCGATGCCGCACCCATGGAAGCTGTCTGGATGATGCCGCGCAACGCGGAATATGACCTGCGCATGAAAATGTGGCTGGATTTCCAGAATGATGTGAAAGTCGCGGATGTTCAACTGGCCGCGCGCGAAGGTTACCAGTCGGTTGAACACACCAAGCGCTATACCACGCTGGGCATGGCGACCGACCAAGGCAAACTAAGCAACATCAATGGCTTGGCGATACTTTCTGATGCTCTGGGTCAACCTATCCCGGCAACTGGCACCACCACATTCCGCCCGCCCTATACTCCCATTTCCCTTGCCGCAATTGCAGGTGAGGCGCGCGGTGCGGTGTTCCAACCGCTGCGACGCACCCCTTTGCATGACTGGCACGCAGAGAATGGTGCGGACTGGGAACCAGTGGGACATTGGCGCCGTCCCTACACCTATCGCCGTGCGGGCGAAAACCGCCACGTTTCCGTGAACCGTGAGGTCAGAAATACACGCGAGAACATAGGCTTGCTGGACGCTTCTACGCTTGGGAAAATCCTTGTCAGCGGACCGGATGCGGGCCGTTTCCTCGACATGCTCTACACCAATATGATGAGCACGCTGAAGCCCGGAAAATGCCGCTATGGCCTGATGTGCAATGAAAACGGCTTTCTGATGGATGATGGTGTTGTTGCGCGGATTGATGAGCAATCTTTCCTTGTGCACACCACCTCTGGCGGGGCCGATCACATTCATGCATGGATGGAAGACTGGCTGCAATGCGAATGGTGGGACTGGAAGGTGCACACCGTCAACCTGACCGAGCAATACGCTCAAATCGCAGTTGTCGGGCCAAAAGCGCGGACCTTGCTGGAACGTCTGGGCGGGATGGATGTCAGCCGAGATGCCCTGCCCTTCATGGAATGGCGCGAGGGTACGCTTGGCGGGTTCAGTGCCCGCGTTTTCCGCATTAGCTTCTCGGGCGAGTTGAGCTTCGAGATTGCCGTGCCTGCCAGTCAGGGCCGCGCCTTCTGGGACAAACTGATGTTGGAGGGCGAGGATCTGGGCATCATGCCCTATGGCACCGAGGCACTGCATATCCTGCGCGCGGAGAAAGGTTTCATCATGATCGGTGATGAAACCGATGGCACGGTGATCCCGCAAGACCTTTGCCTGAACTGGGCGATCAGCAAGAAAAAGGAAGATTTCCTTGGCAAGCGCGGGATGGAACGTGAAGCCATGATCGACCCGCAGCGCTGGAGGCTGGTGGGGCTGGAAACGCTTGATGGCTCGGTGCTGCCGCATGGCGCACTGGCTGTGCGTGCAGGCAAGAATGCCAATGGGCAGGCCATCACCGAAGGGCGCGTAACCTCGACATATTATTCCGCGACGCTTGGGCGCGGAATTGCCATGGGGCTGGTTGAGCGCGGGCCAGACCGGATGGGAGAGGAAATCTCCTTCGCGGGTGAGGGCGACAAACGCATCACTGCCCGGATCGTTGACCCGGTGCTGTATGACAAGGAAGGCGAGAAGCAGAATGTCTGATCTGGCACAAAGCGCGCTGACCGGCGCAGAGTTCGAAGGTTTTGTTACCATTCGCGAAGCAGGGTTGCAGGGTATGATTACCCTTCGCGGTGATCTTGGCGCAAAGGCTGTGATGCAAGCGGTAAAAGATGCGGCAGGCTGCGCCATGCCTGCCGCGCGCCGCGTCACAACCTCTGGCACAAGCAGCGTTGCATGGATGAGCCCGGATGAGGTGATGATCCTGTGCCCGCATGACAAAGCCGAAGGCACCGCCCGCGCCCTTGCCACGGCGCTGGAAGGCAGCTTTGCGACTGTTGCTGTCGTATCCGATGCCCGCGCCGTGTTCTCGGTGCAGGGCGCCGCTTGGCGCGACGCATTGGCCAAGATTTGCCCGGTGGATTTCAGCACGCTTGCACAAGGCGACATTCGCCGCACCCGCGCGGCACAGGTTGCCGCCGCAATCTGGGTTTCGGGCAAGGATGAGGCGACACTGGTCTGTTTCCGGTCCGTTGCAGGATATGTGTTCGATCTGCTCTCGACCGTTAGCGCAAAGGGAACAGAGCCTGATCTGTATCGCTTACCCCCAGAATCTTCGCAGTAATTTTTCCCTGCCCCTTGACCTGCGGTGGCTTAAGCCCCTTATTCAGGGCAGAGAAATGAAAATAACAGACGAGGAAAACATGGCTTTTACCCTTCCTGATCTTCCCTATGCGCATGACGCACTTGCCGACCTTGGCATGAGCGCCGAGACGCTGGAGTTTCACCACGACATTCACCACAAGGCGTATGTGGACAACGGCAACAAGCTGATCGCGGGCACCGAGTGGGAAGGCAAATCCGTAGAGGATATCATCACCGGCACCTATCAGTCCGGCGCAGTGGCGCAGTCTGGCATCTTCAACAATGCCAGCCAGCACTGGAACCATGCGCAGTTCTGGGAAATGATGGGTCCGGGCACTGGCGGAATGCCGGGCGCGCTGGAAAAGGCGCTGACAGAAAGCTTCGGTTCGGTCGACAAGTTCAAAGAAGAGTTTTCCGCCGCAGGTGCGGGTCAGTTCGGGTCTGGCTGGGCTTGGCTGGTCAAGGACAAGGACGGCTCTCTAAAAGTCACCAAAACGGAAAATGGCGTGAACCCGCTATGCTTTGGTCAGACAGCGCTTCTGGGCTGCGATGTGTGGGAGCACAGCTATTACATCGACTTCCGCAACAAGCGCCCTGCTTACCTCAGCAATTTCCTTGAGAAACTTGTGAATTGGGAAAACGTCGCGTCACGGATGTGATGCGCGAGTGTCATTTTGCAAACGGGGGCGCAAAGGCGCCCCCGTTTTCGTTTGTGGACCTCAAAGCGCTGCAACGCCAGGGCTGCAACGCAGATAATTTCAGGACAGACGTTTTCCTGACGCGCTGTCAAACGGATGCAACTTCTCTCGTGACAAGCTGAATGTCAGGTCTGACCCTTCAGCCACTTGCGGGACATGCGGTAACCGCGCAACAATCATGTCCTTATGCCCTGCAAAGCGTAAATGCAGGTGACTTTCGGCACCCGCCGGTTCCAGCAGCATCAGCGTGCCGGTCAGGCTGATCTCTCCATCCTTCGGTGCTGCAAGCGACAAGTCTTCTGGCCGGATGCCAATCAGATCGGCGCGGGTGGGCACATGCGACAGCGTGTCGGCAGGCACGAGGCCGCGCAGATACTCGGCAGCCAGCATGTTCATAGCAGGTGACCCGATAAACCCTGCAACAAAGGTTGTGGCGGGGCGGGAATACAGCTCCATAGGGGTGCCGACCTGCTCGATCTGCCCCCCGTTCAGCACCACCAGCCGGTCTGCCATTGTCAGCGCTTCCAACTGGTCATGGGTCACATAAAGCGAGGTTGTGCCAAGGCGCTTTTGCAACTGACGGATTTCTACGCGCATCTGCACGCGCAATTTGGCATCAAGATTCGACAGCGGTTCGTCAAACAGAAATGCCGCAGGTTCGCGCACAAGCGCGCGCCCCATCGCGACCCGCTGGCGCTGCCCCCCAGACAACTGGCGCGGTTTGCGGTCCAGAAACTGGGCAATCTCCAGCATCTGGGCCGCCTCATTGACGCGGCGCTGAATCTCGGATTTCGCAAAGCCACGATTCTTCAGCCCGTAAGCCAGATTGTTATAAACGGTCATATGCGGGTAAAGCGCGTAATTCTGAAAGACCATTGCGATATCACGCTCGGCCGGCTCCAGATGGTCCACCACCCGGTCACCGATTTTCAGGCTGCCCTCGCTGATCGTCTCCAGCCCTGCAACCATGCGCAGAAGCGTGGATTTGCCGCAGCCCGAAGGGCCGACCAGCACGATCATCTCTCCATCGGCGATATCCAGATTAACGCCTGTTACCGCACGGACACCGCCCGTATAGATCTTGCCCAGATTATCCATGAAGATGGATGCCATGTCTTATTTCTCCGTCTCGGTCAGGCCTTTGACAAAAAGGCGCTGCATGAACAGGATCACGAGGATTGGTGGAAGCGCGGCCAAGACGACGGTCGCCATGACCAGATGCCACAACGGCTCGGAATCGCCACCTGTGACCATGCGCTGAATGCCCATGACAATCGTATAGTATTCAGGGTCGGTGGTAATCAGAAGCGGCCATAGATACTGGTTCCAGCCATAGATGAACATGATCACGAACAGCGCCGCGATATTGGTGATCGACAAGGGCATCAGTATGTCCTTGAAGAATTTCATTGGCCCTGCCCCATCCACGCGAGCCGCCTCCATCAATTCCTCTGGTACGGTCATGAAGAACTGACGGAACAGGAATGTGGCCGTGGCGCTGGCAATCAGCGGGATCGACAGGCCCGCGAAGCTGTTCAGCATTCCCAGATCAGCCACCACCTGAAAGGTTGGTACAATGCGCACCTCGACCGGCAGCATCAGCGTCAGGAAGATGACCCAGAAAAAGAAGATGCGGAAGGGAAAGCGGAAATACACGATGGCAAAGGCCGATAACAGCGAGATGGACAGCTTGCCCAAGGTGATCGCCATTGCCATGACGAAACTGTTCCACAGCATCCCGCCAATCGGCGGTGTACCTGCGCGCGAGCGCCCCTCGGTGATGACAATCTTGTAGTTCTCAAGCGCATTCGGCCCCGGCAAAAGCGGCATAACACCACGAATGAATGTGCCGGGTGGATGTGTCGAGGCGATGATCGCCACATAGACCGGAAAGATCACGATGGCGACGCCAAGGATCAGGACCAGATGCGCGAAGAAATTGCCCCAGCGATTGTTTTCAACCATATTCCCAGCCCCTTCAGTAATTCACGCGCCGCTCGATATAGCGGAACTGGATGACGGTCAGCACGATGACAATGGCCATCAACACTACCGATTGCGCGGCAGACGAGCCAAGATTGAGGTTCACGAACCCGTCCCGATACACCTTGTAGACCAGAATATTCGTCGCCTGCGCAGGCCCACCCTCGGTTGTGGCATGGATCACCCCGAATGTGTCGAACATCGCATAGACAATATTAACCACCATGAGGAAAAAGGTGATCGGCGAGAGCAACGGAAAGACAATGGTCCAGAAGCGTTTGAACCGGCTTGCGCCATCAATCGCGGCGGCCTCGATCAGCGAATGCGGGATGGATTGCAGCCCGGCCAGGAAGAACAGGAAGTTGTAGCTGATCTGTTTCCACGCAGCCGCGATGATGACCAGGATCATGGCATCCGTGCTTGATGAACGGTGGTTCCAGTCATACCCAAACCCCTTGAGCATATAGGGCATGATCCCGATCGAGGGGTTGAAGATGAACCACCACAGAACACCCGCAATCGCGGGGGCCACAGCATAGGGCCAGACCAGAAAAGTGGTATAGCTGTCACGCGAACGGATCATGCGATTGACCATAACCGCAAACAGAAGCGCCACCGACATCGAGAGTACTGTCGTACCCACGGAGAACCACAAGGTCACTTTCAGGGAATTCAGATAAAGCGGATCGGCAAAAAGCATGTTGAAATTGTCAAACCAGACGAAT
>SLAT01000199.1 GCA_007126715.1 Roseinatronobacter sp. | reverse complement strand
GATGGTGTTTGTGATCGTGTTCGTCTCGTTCGGCACGTATTTCGCGCTGCCGCGGGTGGCGGGGATCTTTCTGGCCAATATCTGGCTGAACGGGTTCATCTTCTTTGTCTTTGTCGTGGGGGTCTTTGCCACATTCTGGCAGGTGATCCAGCTCAACCGCTCGATAATCTGGATCGAGGGGTTTGCGGCAGGCAATCCGGGGCATGAAGCAACGGTACCGCCGGCATTGCTTGTGCCTTTGGCAGCATTGCTGCGCGGGCGGGGGCGGGGCAGCCAGATCGGGTCAAGTTCGGCGTCGTCGATTCTGGATTCGGTGGCGACACGGCTGGACGAATTGCGCGACATAACGCGCTATATCATCTCGCTGCTGATCTTTCTTGGCCTTTTGGGTACATTTTACGGCTTGGCGACAACGGTGCCAGCCGTGGTCGATACGATCCGCTCGCTTGCGCCGGAAGACAATGAAACCGGCATTCAGGTTTTCGAGAACCTGATGACCGGGCTTGAAGCACAGCTTGGCGGTATGGGCACGGCGTTTTCTTCGTCGCTGCTTGGGCTTGCCGGGTCGCTGGTTGTCGGGATGCTGGAGCTGTTCGCCGGTCACGGCCAGAACCGGTTTTACCGGCAGCTGGAAGAATGGCTGAGCTCGATCACACGTCTGGGCATTGTCGGGGATACAGAGCAGGGCGCCGATATGGGCGCAATGGTTCAGGTTCTTGACGGAATGGTCGAACAGATGGAGGCCATGTACCGACATCAGGTCACGGCCGACCATGAACGCTCCCAAATTGATCAGGCGCTCGGCGGGCTTGCAGAGGCGATCAACCGGCTTGCCGCTGGGGGCAGCGACAGCTCTCGTCCTTCCGATGACGCGCTGATACACGCGATGGAGCGGATCATTGAAGGGCAGGATGCATTGTTGCATCAGATGCGGGTTCATGCGGATGAAAACGGGCCGTCTGCACAGGCCGAAATACGCCTGCGGCTGCGCAATATCGACGGCCAGTTGCTGCGCATTGCCGAAGAGGTTTCGGCCGGGCGTGTTGAAACAACAGCTGATCTTCGGGCGGATTTGTCGTCATTGACAGTCGCTGTCCGGCAATTGTCACGCTCTGGATTCAGCGCCCGCCGGGATGGAGAGTAAACGATGGCGCTGGCGCGCAGAACAGGGCAGAGGCGCGATGTAAGCGGGGCCATCTGGCCCGGTTTCGTCGATGCCATGACTGCACTTTTGCTTGTTCTGATGTTTGTGCTGTCGATCTTTATGATCGTGCAATTTGTGCTGCGCGACACGATTACGGCGCAAGATACCCAGCTTGAGGGACTCTCTGCTGAAGTCGCGTCGCTTGCTGATGCGTTGGGCCTGTCGCGTGCGCGGGTCGCGACGCTGGAAGGTGAGGTCGGCGCCCTGTCCGGGGATCTGGAACAGGCACGTGCGCTGGCTGCGGCGCAAATGGCGCAGATTTCCTCGGTGACGGATGATCTGGCTGCACGCGAACAGGCGCTTGATGCCGCACAGGCCCAGCTTACAAATTTCGAGGCACAGGTCGCGGCGCTGATATCATCGCGCGATGCCGCCATTGCGCGGGGCGATGCCCTGAGCACGGATTTGGCCGAACTGGAAGCCGCGCAATCGCAGCTTTTGTCAGAGCAAGAAGCGATGGAACTGGCGTTGGCGTCGCTGCGTGAAGAGATGGATGCCGAGGCCGAGGCCGCGCGACTTGCCGCCGCGCGCGCCGAAGCGGTTGAGGCGGCGCTGGCACAAACGCAGGCCGATGCTGCCTCGCAAGAGGCGACACTTGCCCAGCTTGCCGCGCAACTCTCTGCCGCCGAAGACAGGGTGCAGGATCAGGCGCGCGTAGAAGCTGATCTGCGCAGTGATCTTGA
Organism: Roseinatronobacter sp.; assembly: GCA_007126715.1. GTDB lineage: Bacteria > Pseudomonadota > Alphaproteobacteria > Rhodobacterales > Rhodobacteraceae > Roseinatronobacter. Next base: position 4,522 of record SLAT01000199.1, on the reverse strand, counting down.
CGCGGCTGCAAATGTCGCTTTGGTCGAACGTGCGGCGGCAGAGGCTTTGCGCGCACGCCTTGCAGGTCTTGAGGCCGAGTTGAGCGCAGAGGAGCGGCGCCGCTTGGCAGATGCCGCCGCCGCAGAAGCCTTGCGCGCACGTCTGGAAAGCGCGGATGCGGAATTGACCTCAATGACGCTTGCATTGGAAGAGCAGCGCCGCCGCGCCGAGGAGACACTGACCTTGCTGGCCGCCGCGCGAGAAGGGCAGGCAGAGGCGGAAGCGGCGCTTGAGGCAGAGATATCCGAGCGCGAACGGCTTGCCGCATTGCGCGCGATGGCAGAGCAAACCCTGTCAGAACAGGATGCGCAATCTCTGGCCGACCAGCGCAGGCTGGAGGTTTTGAACCAACAGGTCGCGGCGTTGCGCGGTCAGGTGGGCAGTTTGCAGGATTTGCTGGGCGATGTGCGTGCGCGCGAAGAAGCGGCGCAAACCCAGATCGAAAGCCTTGGCTCGGATCTGAACATTGCTTTGGCACAACTGGCCGTAGAACAGCGTGCGCGCGCGAATCTGGAAGCCGCAGAGCGCGAACGGCTGGAGCGGTTCCAGTCAGAGTTTTTCGGCCGCCTTCGCGAGGTGCTGGAGGGGCGCGACGAGATCCAGATCGTCGGCGACAGGTTCGTTTTCTCATCCGAGGTGCTGTTTCAGCTTGGGTCGGCTACTCTTGCGCCAGCAGGGCAGGCGCAGATTGCCAATGTAGTAAATATCCTGCGCGAGGTGTCCGACCGGATCCCGCCCGAGATTGACTGGATCCTTCGGGTGGACGGGCATACGGACGATATCCCGCTTGGACCGGGGGCCGAATGGCGCGACAACTGGGCGCTAAGTCAGGCGCGCGCACTTTCGGTCGTGCGTTTCATGACTGACCAATTGGGTTTCGATCCGCGCCGGCTTGCTGCGACGGGGTTCGGGGAATACCGCCCTGTGGACCCGGCTGACACGCCAGAGGCCCGTGCGCGAAACCGCCGGATCGAGTTGAAACTGACGGAACGCTGACTCCGCGATGCACGTAAGATGTTATTTGCCATGTGCGCGCTATCACTGTGGCCTGTACCCTCTCATTCATGTGATCCTCTTGCGTCAGAGAGAGGAAGGCACTAGGCAAGGCGCGTCACTTAAACGATCCGGAGATCACGAATGGCCAGACCCAGAATTGCACTGATCGGTGCGGGACAGATTGGCGGCACGCTCGCCCATCTTGCCGCGATCAAGGAACTTGGCGATGTTATCCTCTTTGACATTGCCGAAGGCACACCACAGGGCAAGGCGCTCGATATTGCAGAATCAGGACCTTCTGAAGGGTTTGACGGCAGTTTCAAAGGCACCAATGACTATGCCGATATCGCGGGTGCCGATGTCTGCATCGTTACTGCCGGTGTCCCGCGCAAGCCGGGGATGAGCCGCGATGACCTGCTTGGGATCAACCTGAAGGTCATGAAGTCCGTGGGCGAAGGCATTGCAGCGCATGCGCCAGATGCTTTTGTTATCTGCATCACCAACCCGCTTGATGCGATGGTCTGGGCGCTGCGCGAGTTTTCGGGCTTGCCGCACAACAAGGTCGTCGGCATGGCGGGCGTACTTGATTCGGCACGTTTCCGTCATTTCCTGAGCCTTGAGTTCAAGGTCTCGATGCGCGATGTCACTGCATTCGTTCTGGGCGGACATGGCGACACGATGGTGCCGCTGGTGCGTTATTCGACCGTTGCAGGCATTCCGCTGCCAGACCTGATCGAAATGGGTTGGACCAGTCAAGACAAACTGGATGCGATCGTGCAGCGTACGCGCGACGGCGGGGCCGAAATCGTAGGCTTGTTGAAAACGGGTTCCGCGTTTTATGCACCGGCCACCAGCGCCATTGAAATGGCCGAGGCTTACTTGAAAGACCAGCGTCGCCTGCTGCCTTGCGCGGCGTATTGCGACGGAGATTTCGGCCTGAAGGGCATGTATGTTGGTGTACCCACGATCATCGGTGCAAACGGCATTGAAAAGGTCATCGACATCAAGCTGACCAAGGACGAGCAGGTCATGTTCGACAAGTCGGTAGAGGCTGTGCGTGGCCTTGTGGATGCTTGCAAGGGTATCGATTCCAGCTTGAGCTGAGTTGATTGACGGAATTTTCTCATCAAGGCCGCGCGAAAGTGCGGCCTTTTTGCAATATCCGTTAAGGTTTTGAAGCTTATTCTACAGGTGATTAAGGCTGTGGGAAAAATACGTGATCACACGTTTCAAAACTGTGATCACAAAACTTCGATTTTGGTTGGATTCATTTGTTTCACAGAAGTTTTTCATTGTTTTTCGCACTGAATCTGCGATGCACGCATGAGTAACAGCAGAAATGGGACAGTTTCATGAATATTCATGAGTATCAGGCAAAAGGGCTTCTGCGCTCTTACGGTGTGCCTGTTTCGGACGGACGCATTGTTTTCAAAGCCGAAGAAGCGAAAAGTGCCGCAGGCGAGATGGATGGCCCGCTTTGGGTGGTCAAGGCGCAGATCCACGCTGGTGGGCGCGGCAAGGGCAGCTTCAAGGAAGCGTCCGCGGGCGAGAAAGGCGGCGTTCGTCTGGCAAAGTCTGTGGCTGAGGCTGAAGAACACGCCAAGCAGATGCTGGGCCGCACATTGGTCACGCATCAGACTGGTCCAGCCGGCAAGCAGGTAAACCGGATCTATATCGAAGACGGTTCTGAGATTGAACGCGAGTTGTATCTGGCTCTTCTGGTGGACCGGGTCAGCAGCCGCATCAGCTTTGTGGTGTCGACCGAAGGTGGCATGGATATCGAGGAAGTCGCGGCCAATACGCCTGAAAAGATACTGTCATTCAGCGTTGATCCGGTGACGGGCATTCAGGGCTTTCACGGTCGGCGCGTTGCGTTCGCGCTGGGGCTGGAAGGCAAGCAGGTCAAGCAATGCGTCGATCTGGTCAGCAAACTCTACAAGCTGTTCATCGAGCGCGACGCCGAGATGGTCGAGATCAATCCACTCATCGTGACCGACGAGGGTGACTTGAAATGCCTCGATGCCAAAATGGGCTTTGATTCAAACGCTCTCTACCGCCAGCCCGATATCCTGGCGCTGCGCGATGAGACGGAAGAAGATCCCAAGGAACTCGCCGCCAGCAAATATGACCTGAACTATATCGCGCTGGATGGAGAGATTGGCTGTATGGTCAATGGCGCCGGGCTGGCAATGGCCACGATGGATATCATCAAGCTATATGGCGCGGAACCTGCCAACTTCCTCGATGTGGGCGGCGGCGCGACCAAGGAAAAAGTTACCGAGGCGTTCAAGATCATCACGTCCGACCCGAATGTAAAAGGCATTCTTGTCAATATCTTCGGGGGGATCATGCGCTGTGACATCATCGCCGAGGGGGTGATCGCTGCGGTGAAGGATGTGGGCCTGCAGGTGCCGCTTGTGGTGCGTCTGGAAGGCACGAATGTCGAAAAGGGCAAGGAAATCATCGCTGGTTCTGGTCTGAATGTGATCGCTGCTGACAACCTGTCGGATGCAGCAGAAAAAATCGTCAAAGCGGTGAAGGGATAAGTTCGATGGCAGTTCTCGTCGATAAAAATACGAAAGTCATCTGTCAGGGGTTTACCGGCTCTCAGGGGACATTCCATTCCGAGCAGGCGATTGCCTATGGCACGCAAATGGTTGGTGGTGTGACGCCGGGCAAGGGCGGTCAGACGCATCTGGATTTGCCGGTTTTCAATTCGGTCCATGAGGCCAAGGCCAAAACCGAGGCGAATGCCTCCGTGATCTATGTTCCGCCCCCCTTTGCGGCTGACTCGATCCTTGAGGCGATTGATGCGCAGATGGAGTTGATCGTCTGCATCACTGAAGGCATTCCGGTGCTGGACATGATGCGCGTCAAGCGCGCACTCGAAGGCAGCAAATCGGTTCTGATCGGCCCCAACTGCCCCGGTGTCATCACGCCTGATGCCTGCAAGATTGGCATCATGCCTGGTCATATTCACCGCCGTGGTTCGGTCGGTGTGGTGTCGCGTTCAGGGACGCTGACCTATGAGGCGGTCAAGCAGACTACGGATGTCGGCCTTGGTCAGTCCACATGTGTCGGCATTGGCGGCGACCCGATCAAGGGCACGGAACATCTGGATGTGCTGGAGTGGTTCTTGGCCGATGATGAAACCCATTCGATCATCATGATCGGTGAGATTGGCGGCAGCGCCGAGGAAGAAGCCGCACAGTTCCTGAAGGATGAGGCCGCGCGTGGCCGCAAAAAGCCTGTTGCGGGCTTTATTGCCGGTCGCACAGCCCCTCCGGGGCGGCGCATGGGACATGCTGGTGCGATTGTTGCCGGCGGCAAGGGTGGTGCCGAAGACAAGATCGAAGCGATGAAAAGCGCCGGGATCATTGTTGCGGACAGCCCCGCCGGTCTGGGTGAGGCGGTGCTCAAGGCAATTGGTAAATAGCACTTGGTGTCCGCAGGAAAGGCACAATCATGACCTTCACAGCAGCAGTT
>SLAT01000178.1 GCA_007126715.1 Roseinatronobacter sp. | reverse complement strand
GCCTTGAGCGTCGTAGACTTGCCTGCACCATTGCCCCCCAGAAGCGCTGTGATGCCACCCTTGGGAACATCCAGACTGACCCCCTTGAGCGCAAGGATAACGTGATTATACAGCACTTCTATATTGTTGACTTCAAGAAGCTTCGTTTGTGTGGGGCTTGTGTCCAACATCGGTTCAGGCTTTCGCTGTCAGGCTGGGGATGTGGTCCCGGAATACAGGCCCGGGACCACTATTGTGCTTAATTCAGGCAGGCCGGAGTCATGTTGTTCTCGGCTGCGAAGGCGAGGCTGTCTTCCATCGCCATTTCCATGATCATTTCACGATCAGGCTCGATCCAGTCGGTGATCAGGTTCCATTCACCGGCTTCTGCGTCCCATTGCTGGATCATCGCCGCACCGGAACCGCCGTGGTTTTCACATGCGACCGAAAAGGCAGGGCCGAAATTCGGCAGGCCCAGTTCAGCCATCAATTCCTCGGTAATTTCGAGATTTGCCATACCATCGCGCATCATTGCGGGCGTGATCGCTGCAACACCGTGGATTTCCTGCGCCTTCTTCGCGGCCTCTACCGCCAGCATGGCGGCATACATGCCGCGCGAATACAGCACTGTGCCGACTTCATCGCCCGTACCCGCATATTTGCCCGCGTCGATGACATATTGCTGCATGTCCTCATAGATCGGGTAATCCATGCCGGTGCCGTGCATCGCCAGCGCCTTGTAGCCATGCGCACCCGCGCCTACAGGCCGTACATCCTGCTGCGAGCCGGACCACCAGACGCCGATGAAATTCTCCATCGGGAAACGGATGTTGGCGGCTTCCTGAATGGCGGTCGGGTTCATAACACCCCAGCCCCACATCACCACATAGTCTGGCCGTTCACGGCGGATCTGCAACCATTGGCTGCCCTGTTCCTGACCGGGACTATCCACACCGATGGTCAGCAACTCATAACCGTGCCGCTCCGCCAGATTTGTCAGGGTCGGGATCGGCTCGCGCCCATAGGCCGAATTGTGATAGAGGAGCGCGATCTTCTTGCCTTCAAGAGAACCTTCATTCTCTTCCAGCAGGTAGTTGATGATCACGCTGGCGCCGTCCCAATAGTTGGCCGGATAGTTGAAGGTCCAGTTGAACACCTCGCCATTCACGGCTGATGTGCGCCCATAGCCCATCGTGTGCATGGGAATGCCATCTTCCATGGTGCGTGGAATCAACTGATAGGTGATGCCGGTCGACAGCGGCTGCAATACCAGCGGGTTATCGCCCCGGATTGACTGGTAGCATTCAACGCCACGTTCGGTGTTATAAGCGGTTTCACATTCGGTCTGACGAATGGGCACACCGCCTATCCCGCCATCACGCTCGTTGATCAGCGTAAGGTAGTCGGAATACCCGTCAGCGAAGGGAATGCCCCCTGCCGCGAACGGCCCGGTGCGGTAGCTGAGTGACGGGAAATGCAACGTTTCGGCCAAAGCAGGGCCAGTTGCAATCATGGTTGCCGCAATTGTCGCGGCCAGTCGGGTCATCTTCATCGGTTCTCCTCCCATATGAATGACAAGTCTCAGGTCAGCCTGCCCCCTAGTAGGGGAAAGGCCACAGTCGCAGTTTCTCCTTGATCGTTCTCCAGAGAGCCGCGATGCCGTGCGGCTCGACGATCAGAAAGACAAGGATCAGCGCACCGATAATCATGATTTCCAGATGTGCAGCCAGATCCGTGGGCCATCCAAGCCCGTTGACCAGCAAAAGTTTCAAAAGCACGGGCCCGACGATCAGAAAGAAGGCCCCGGCAAAGGCCCCGAAGATCGACCCAAGCCCGCCAATGATCACCATGAACAGGACGAGGAAGGACTTGTCGATCCCGAAAGCCTCTCCTGCTTCGGCGGCACCCAGATAGACCGTGAACAACAGCGCCCCAGATATTCCGACAAAGAAAGAGGACACGGCGAAAGCGGTCAGCTTGGCCATCAGCGGGTTCACCCCGATAATCTCGGCGGCGATGTCCATGTCCCGGATCGCCATCCATTGCCGCCCAAGCGAGCCGCGCGTCAGATTGCGCGCTAGCCAGGCTGTGACGACAAGAAAGCACAGACAGATCATATACATCGACACGGCACTGGCACGCGGTCCGGTTACGGCAACCCCGAACACATCTCGTGTGGGGGCCGAAATCATACCGGTTGGCGAATAGTTGTAGAACCACGCCGTGCGCGTAAACAGCCAGATCAGAAAGAACTGCGCCGCCAGCGTTGCCACGGCAAGGTAGAAGCCCTTGATGCGCAGACTGGGCAGGCCGAACAGCACGCCAACGGCGGCCGTGATAAACCCTGCAATGATAATCACGAAAATGATGTTCAACTCTGGAAAGGCCGTCATCAGCTTGTAGCTGCCATAGGCGCCGCAGGCCATGAACGCCCCCGTGCCAAGCGAAAGCTGCCCGCAATAGCCGATCAGAATATTCAACCCCAAGGCCGCAATCGTGTAGATCAGGAAGGGCACGACGATAGAATTGGCCCAGTAATCATTGATGATGAACGGCATGACCAGAAAGGCAAAACCAAGGATGAAGTAATAGCCATACCGGTCAAACTTGATCGGAAATGTCTGGTTGTCGGCGACGTAGCTTGTCTTGAAATCGCCTGCTTCACGATACAGCATGTCTCAGACCCTCTCGATAATTCGTTCGCCAAAAAGGCCTTGTGGACGGAACAGCAGGAAGACCAGCGCGAGCATATAGGCAAACCAGTTTTCCGTGGCCCCGCCGATGATGGGGCTCATGAAAAAGTCGAACAGTTTCTCGCCAACCCCGATGATAAGCCCGCCAATAATCGCACCGGGGATCGAGGTGAAACCACCAAGGATAAGCACCGGCAACGCCTTGAGTGCGATCAGCGAGAGCGAGAATTGCACCCCCGATTTTGACCCCCACATGATCCCGGCAACCAACGCCACGATACCCGCAATGGACCATGTCAGAACCCAGATGAAACGAAGGCTGATACCCACCGACAGCGCTGCCTGATGGTCGTCAGCCACAGCGCGCAGCGCGCGGCCTTGCTTGGTATATTGGGAAAACACAGTCAGCGCCGCCACCAGAAGTGCAGCAATACCCGCGGCCCATATCTCCAGCCGGTCGATATAGAAGCCATACCCGAACCACGCGAAAGTCACATCATCAACCGCGCCCGACATGCCCTTGGGCAGCCCCACATCCAACGCCTTGACCTCGGCCCCCCACATGATGTCACCGACACCTTCAAGGAAATAGGCAAGACCGATGGTTGCCATGAACAGAATGATAGGTTCCTGATTGACCAGATGTTTCAGGATGAAGCGTTCCACCAGAACCGCCAGCAGGATCATGACCAGCACGGTCGCCGGGATCGCCAGCAGCGTGGGCATGTTCCAGCCGAAATGGTGCAACCGGGTGCCGAACATCGCGTTGATCAGATGCGAGAACGGAATCTGGCCTGATTGAAAGCCCACAAGCGTAAGCGCGGCGAACAAGGCCATCACCCCTTGGGCAAAGTTGAAAATGCCGCTGGCCTTGAAGATCAGCACAAACCCAAGTGCCACAAGCGCATACATCACGCCCGCCGTCAGGCCGTTCAAAGTGGCCTCCATCGCGAATAAAAGCGTATCAGGCATTGCGCGCCCTCCCTGTCATCTGCACCCGTGTCAAATGCCGGTTATTCATGCGCCACCCCCAGATAGGCCTTGATGACCTCTTCATTGTTGCGCACCTCGTCCGGGGTGCCGTCACCGATCTTCTTGCCGTAATCCATGACCACCACCCGGTCTGACAGGTCCATTACCACGCCCATGTCATGCTCGATCAGCACTGTCGTCGTGCCGAATTCGTCATTCACGTCTAAAATGAAGCGCGACATGTCCTCTTTTTCCTCGACATTCATGCCCGCCATCGGTTCATCCAGCAGCAAAATGCTGGGTTCCGCCGCCAGCGCGCGTGCAAGCTCTACCCGCTTTTTCAACCCGTATGGCAGACGCGCTACCGGGGTCTTGCGGATATGCTGGATTTCCAGAAAGTCGATGATCTTCTCAACCTGTTCGCGGTTGGCATCTTCCTCGCGCTGTGCGCGGCCCCACCACATCGCCTGCTGAAAAAGATTGGCTTTCATATGGTGCAACCGACCGGTCATGATGTTGTCCAGAACGCTCATGCCTTCAAACAGGGCAATGTTCTGGAAAGTCCGTGCAATTCCCATCCGCGCCACCTGATAGGGGCGCATCCTCGGGCGTTTGTAGCCCTTGAAGATCACATCGCCCTCTTGCGGGTGGTAAAAGCCAGAAATCACATTGAGCATAGACGACTTGCCCGCACCATTCGGCCCGATGATCGCGCGGATCTCGCCCCAGCGGATGTCGAAACTGATATCCTTGATCGCCACCACACCGCCAAAGCGCAGGGTAATGTTGCGCATTTCCATCGCAACTCCCCCGATCTTGCGCCCATCAGCGGTGACATAGCCCTCATCCGGTGCCGTATCGCGCATTGCGTCCCCCTGCCCGTTCATTCTGCCGCAACCTTGGCCGCGACCTGCCCGAAAACCTTGGCGTCGCGGATTTCCAGCGTTGCTTTCAATTTGCCTTTGCGCCCATCCTCATAGGTCACCTCGGTTTCGGTATAGATGCTATCCTTCCCGCCATAGAGCGCGTCGATCAGATCCGTGAACTTCTCTTCCACAATCCGGCGGCGCACCTTGCGGGTCCGGGTCATTTCGCCATCATCGGCGTCGAGTTCCTTGTGCAGCACAAGGAAGCGGTGAATCTGGCAGCCCGACAGCATGTCATCTTGTGCGACACTTTCATTGACAGTCTCGACATGCTCTTGGATCGTATCGAGAACCGGCTTGAGGCTGGCGAGTTCCTGATAGCTGGAATAGGCAATGTTGTTGCGCTCGGCCCAGGATCCGACAGCGCCAAGGTCAATATTGATGAAGGCCACACAGCGGTCACGGTTATTTCCGAAAACAACCGATTCTAGAATGTTTGGGTAGAATTTCAGTTTGTTTTCAACATATTTGGGCGCGAACATGCCACCATCGGCCATCTTGCCCACATCCTTGGCGCGGTCGATGATGCGCAGATGGCCGGTTGCTTCCTCAAAGAAACCGGCATCCCCTGTGGCAACCCAGCCTTCGGCGTCCTTGGTCGAAGCCGTGCTTTCTGCATTCTTGTAATAGCTCTCGAACGTGCCGGGCGAGCGGTAGAACACCTCGCCATTCTCGGCAATGCGCACTTCGACCCCCGGCGATGGCACGCCGACCGTATCCGAGCGCACCTCCCCATCAGGTTGTTGGGTGATGAAAACCGACGCCTCGGTCTGGCCGTATAGCTGCTTGAGGTTGATCCCCAGCGCGCGATAGAAATCGAAAATCTCTGGCCCGATTGCCTCGCCGGCGGTATAGGCCACACGAATGCGGCGCAGGCCAAGCGTGTCTTTCAGCGGACCATATACCAGCAGGTTGCCAAGTGCATATTTCAGCTTTTCACCTGCACTTACTTGCTTGCCATCCAACAGCTTTGGTCCAACATCACGCGCGAAGCCCATGAAATAATTGAAAATACGCCGCTTTATCGGTGACGCATCCTCCATTCGGATCATCACAGTGGTCAGCATTGTCTCAAACACGCGCGGCGGTGCAAAATAGTAGGTTGGCCCGATCTCGCGCAGGTCGGTCAACATGGTCTGCGCCGATTCCGGGCAGTTCACGCAAAATCCGGTCCAATAGGCCTGACCGATCGCAAAGATGAAATCGCCCACCCATGCCATTGGCAAATAGGCAAGAATCTCGTCACCGGGGCGCAGCTTGTCAAACTCGGAACTGTTCTTGGAGGTGACGATAATATTGCGATTGCTCAGCACAACGCCCTTGGGCTTGCCCGTCGTGCCCGATGTATAGAGCATGACACAGGTATCATCGAGCGTCAGCGCGGATGTGCGCTTGTCCAACTCGGCCCCCAGCCGGGTTTCTGCCGCGCGCCCCTCACGCATGACATCGCCCAGCCAGTTCATATGGCTATGGTCGTATTTTCGCATCCCGCGCTTGTCGAGATACAGGATCTCTTCGATGCTTTTGACGGTTTCCTGAACCTCAAGCACCTTGTCGACCTGTTCCTGATCACCGCAGACAACAAATTTCGCGCCGCAATGGTCCAGCACATAGGCCATCTCCTCGGCCACGGCGTCCTGATAGAGCGGCACGGGTATCGCGCCCACGGATTGCGCAGCAACCATCGACCAGTATAGCGCCGGACGGTTGCGCCCGATGATTGCCACATAGTCGCCGCGCTGCATCCCCAGCGCCAGAAACCCAAGCCCGAGCGCGCGTACCTCGGCCAGCGTCTCGGTCCAGGTCCAAGATTGCCAGATCCCGAATTCCTTTTCCCGGTAGGCGGTCTGCATACCAAATCTTTTGGCATTGCGCGCCAAAAGCGCCGGAACCGACGTCAGATCATCCAGCGAATGGCTGGTTACGGCCGTGGTACTCACAGGGCCCCCTCCTCTTGGCAACTCCTGCGCTGCGCGAACTTGTCGCGTTGCGCTCTCCCTCATGCGCCATCAAGCGCGGTGATTCTTGCCGTAGTTTTGCGCAATCCTTACGAATTGTAACGCCTGATTTTCTGGGCTTTCCCCGCTTTCACTCGCAGACTAGCATCACGATCGGGGGAAGGAGCACCGCCATGTCACTATCGGAAGATACCCGCATCAAGCTGATGGGGGCCGGACTGAACATGATCCAGCAGGCATTGTCGATCTTTGACAGCGATCTTCGCCTGTCGGTCAGCAACCGCCGTTATCAGGAAATGTTCGAGCTGCCCGACCATCTGGTGCAGCCCGGCGCGGAATTCGAGCAGACGATCCGCCATCTTGTCTCACGCGGGGAATACGGACAGGTTGACGATGAAGCAGAAGCGGTGCGCGTGCGCGTCGAGGCCGCGCGCGCCTTTGTCCCCCACTACATGGAGCGCGAACGCGCCAATGGCCGTTGGATCAGCGTCGAGGGTGCCCCCCTGCCGCAAGGCGGCTGGGTCACGGTTTATACCGATATCACCGAAGTGAAGCTGCAAGAACGCCTGCTACAGGCCCATTCCGAAGAATTGTCGGGCGAATTGCTGGCCCATACGAAACGGCTGGCACAGACGAACCGGGCGCTTGCCGCCTCGAATGCCGCACTGGAACAGGCCAAGCGCGAACTCACCGAGATGGAGGCCCGAACCCGCCTGACCGCGGAAATGATGCCCGCCCATATCGCCCATCTCGACCGCGACCTGCGCTATACATTTTCGAACCGGCGGCTGTCTTCTGTTTTTCCCGGTCTGCCCCAGAATATCGTTGGTATGACCGTGCAAGAGGTGATGGGGGCGGTCTATGACAAGATAAGCCAATGGCTGGATCTTGCGCTGCAGGGCGAGAACTCGGTCCATGAATTCACCCATGATGAGAGCGGTCGCCGCGTCCGACTGGCCCTGACACCCGATCAGGTCGATGATGGGCCCATCAGCGGTATCTATGTCATGTCGATGGACGTGACCGAGGAAACCCAGGCCCGCGCCACCCTTGCACAAACGCGCAAGCGCGAACTGGCCGCGCAACTGTCATCGGGGTTAGCGCATGACTTCGGAAATTTGCTGACCATCATATTGGGGCTGCAAGGACAGCTTGCGCGCCGCGAGAACCTGCCGCCGGAAATTGCGCAGATCGCGCAATCAACCATTGCCGCCGCAAGGCGTGGGGGGGTGCTACTGGACCGTATTGCCACCATCTCTGGTCATCGGGAATTGCGCCCGCAACCGACCGATCTGGCGGCGCTGCTGGAAGATCTTCAGGTCATGGCACGCCCTGCCCTGCCGCCCGATATTCGCCTGCACATGAGACTGCGTGACGCATTGCCACCCCTGATGCTGGATCAGGGCGCTTTGCAGGACTCGCTTCTCAACCTGATTCTGAATGCGCGCGATGCCTTGGGGGCCAAACCCGGCGAAATTACCCTATCCGCGCGCCGTGTCAGCGACACATGGCTGGAATTGCGCGTCGAAGATACTGGCGAAGGATTCAGCGCGCTGGCGCTGGACAAGGGGCTGGACCCGTTCTTTACGACCAAGGGCAGCGAGGGGTCAGGACTGGGGCTGGCGATGGTCTATGACCAGATCACGCTGTCAGGGGGCACTGTCCGGCTTGCAAACCGCGCAACCGGCGGGGCAGAGGTGACCTTGCGCCTGCCCTTCAAGCCTGCGACACAAGTAACGCGATCACAGCCGCCCGAACTTGTGCTCTTGGTGGAAGACACGGATAGCATCCGCGAGAACGTGCGTGAAATGCTGCGCGATCTGGGCCATAATGTGATAGAAGCTGCCAGCCATGACGAAGCGATGGCGCTTGTGGACCTGCCCGGCCTTGGGCTTGTGTTGTCTGACATCAATCTGGTCGGAACAGGCTCGGGCCTTGATCTATTGCGCGCATGCCGTGCGCAGGGCATGAGGCGTTTGCATCTGATGACAGCACTCCCACCGGGCGATGCACTCTACCGCGAAGCCACCAGCGAGTTTCCGGTTCTGGATAAACCTTTTACACTGAGCGACTTGCGCAGCGCTCTGGAGATCATCACATGAGCATTCCGCATATCGCCATTCTGGATGACGAACCTGAAATCAGGCAGGTGTTGTCTTCGGCATTGCAGGATGCAGGGTTTCACACCACGACCTATGCGCGCGCCACCGAATTCGAGGCCGCCTTGAAACGCATCACCCCGGATGTCTGCCTTGTTGATCTTGGCCTGCCAGACCGCGACGGGTTGGCGCTGGTGCACCGGCTTGCGCTGGAATCCGGGGCCACGATCATCATCATCTCTGGCCGCGCACAGGTGCAGGACCGCGTGACCGGTCTGGAACTGGGGGCGGATGACTATATCATCAAACCCTTTGATCCGGCCGAGGTTGTGGCGCGCATTCGCGCCCGGTTGCGCAAGCCCGGCACACAGCCAGAGGCGCGCAACACACGCGCGCAATTCAATGGCTGGACAGCGGAATTCGACCGCTACGTGCTGATCGACAAGGACGCGCGCGAAATTCCCATAAGTCATGCCGAAGGCGAAGTCCTGCGCCTGTTTCTGGACAGCCCCAAGCGCCTGATCTCGCGTAACCAGATGCTCGATGCGCTGGGCGGCACCGCCGGAGAGAGTTTTGACCGCGCAATGGATGTGCGCATTTCGCGCCTGCGCACAAAGCTGAACGAAGACCCGCGCAACCCCCGACTGATCAAGACAATCTACGGCGCCGGTTATATTTTTCTGGGCAATGTGACTTGGGGATAAACGGAAAACGACCTGTTTGATCCAAGGCCAGAGTGGTCTTTTTGTTTACACACCGCGGGCTTTTGGACAAGATGCGTTGACGAATTGGAACGGGAATCGTGATGCGCAAATTTCTGGTCATTCTGGATGACAGCCGCGAATGCCTGAACGCAATGCGCTTTGCTGCGTTACGGGCGTCACAAACCGGCGCAAAGGTCCAGATTTTGTCGATTATCTCGCCGGACGAGTTTCAGGGCTGGGCCGGGGTCGCAGACCTGATGCGCGCCGAGGCACGCGAACGCATCGAAGCCCATTTCGAGGTTTTTGCAAAATGGATGCGTGACAGGCAAGGTGTGGACCCGGAACTTGTCATCCGCGAAGGCGAACCGGTGGATGAAATTCTTGCCCAGATCAGCGAGGATCAGGATATCGGAATCTTGGTTCTGGGCGCAGGCACAGAAGGCAATTCCCCCGGCCCGCTTGTCACCCAGATGTCGCGCAATTCCGGCAGCTTGCCAATTCCCATCACCATTGTTCCGGGCGAGATGTCGCGCGACAGGTTGGAAGCCATCTCTAAAGGCTAGGTCTCATAATGTGACTTTCACCATGCCCGGAACGAAGCGCGCAAGGAAACCTTAGGCTTCCGCGTTCAGGATACGTGCAATTTCATCCTTCAATACCAAGCGCTTGCGTCGCAATTCTGTCTCATGCGCATCCGATACGGGTTCAACCAGTGTCTCTGCACGGTGAATCGCGCGATTGACCTCGTGATACTGCTCCGACAGACGCGCGAAATGCGCATCTTCCAACTTCAGCTTGTGGATCAACTCCACTGCGTGCGGGAATTCCTCGGGCAATTCGTGTGGGGTGTGCGACATAGGTGCCTCCTGTGATTATCATGTCCTGCGCCCAGTTTACCTGTCTGGGCAGACCGGGCCTTGATCTGTCACAAGCTATGCGCGTTTATCGCCCCCCATCTGAATCACCGCCGCCGGGATCGGCATCGCCAATCTCGTCATACCGCATCTTGGTGCGCGCATTCTCGTCGCGCGGGTCGCGCGGTGTTTCGACTGCAGCCACCGATGCCTCTCCGCGCAGGGCTTCGGGGTTGCGCAGCCAGATATCCCGCTGTGCGAAGGGAATCTCGATCCCCTCGGCCTTGAACCGCTCGGCAATCTGGTGGCGCAGTTCTGTGCGCACTGACATCCCAAAGCCCACATCACTCAGCACAAGGCGCAATTCGAAATCGAGAGAATCCGCGCCGAAATCCACAAAATGTACCTGCGGTTCAGGGTCCAGCAAGGCCAGTGGCTCTGCATCACCGATTTCCTTGAGGATGCGTGCAACCTTGCGTGTATCCGATCCGTAAGCCACCCCGACCGGAATAATGATCCGGCCCATCGAATTGTAGCGCGTCCAGTTCGTAACGGTCCCCGATATGAGGTCAGCATTCGGGACAATCACATCGGTTCTGTCAAAAGTCTCAATCACGGTCGAGCGCACCGAGATAGAGCGCACCGTCCCCATTGTGGTGCCAACTTCGATCCAGTCACCCTCGGCCACTGGTCGCTCGATCAGCAGGATCAGCCCTGAAATGAAGTTCGAAACGATGTTTTGCAGACCAAAGCCGATGCCCACTGAAAGCGCACCCGCCACGATCGCAAGTCCCGACAGGTCAATGCCTGCGGTCGAGATGGCAATCAGCGCAGCAAGAAAGATACCGACATAGCCGGTGCCCGAGATGATGGCCTTCTGACCGCCCTTGTCGATCTTGGTTTTGGGCAACACTCCGCTGCCAAGCGCACCCTGCACCATACGGGTGGCGACATAACCAATCGAAAAAACAAGAAGGAAGCTCAGGATATTGGTGGGCGATATGCGCGTTTCGCCAACCCGGAACCCTTCACGCAAGACTTGCCAGATTTCCAGCAATTCGGTGGCACGAACACCCCAGATCATTGCAAATAGCGGCAAGGACACAAGCACGATCGCAAAACCGATCAATGCCGGGATCAGCGCCGCCGGATCATCTGGCCCGCGATGGGTCACAAGATCAAAAATATCATCCACCAACTGTGTCAGGAACAGCAGCAAGGTGATTAGGCCCAGTGACACGATAGACGGATATAAAAGCGCTTGCGCGGCCTGCACATAGCCGACTGCGGCAATCACCGGCGCGCCGATGCCGATAAGCATTGCCAGCTTTCCCAGCACCCCGACAATGCGATCGAAGAACCGCGTTTCAGTGCTGTCAGCAGAAACAAGCATGAAATGCCGCGACAGCAAGGTACCAAGCCTGAACAGAACCACGCCCGCCAGAACCATGAGAGGAAAGGCGATCACGGCATTGGCTGCGTCTGATTGGCGCAACGGATCGAATAATGTGCTGATGATGACATTCAGCCCGATGAACAACCCCGCAAGATTGGCCATGAACCGCCCCTCGCGCCTGCGAGAGGCTGGCAGTTGCAACGGCGCGCGCCGGGATTCGTGCACCGGGAATAACTGCCGCCCGGCCCAGCGGGCGGTGAAATACCCGATCCCCGCCTGAACCAGCGCCGTTCCCAGCGCGGCGCCAATCTCGCCGGTAAGCGATGTCAGAACCAAGGCCGTGCTAAGCGCAGCCACCGCCGCTACAGGCACGATAATTTGCGTCAGCGACATGATCTGCGCCAGAAGGCGCTTGCTCTTGCGGTCGCCTTCCTCGTCGAGCAACCGGCCAACAAGCCGTTCTATCCAAGCCCGCCCGCGCAACAGCACAAATCCTGCCACCAGAAACAAGAACCCCACCACCGGCAGGTTAGAGCGGAATTCGCGTTGATGTGCCGGGTCTTCCAAAGCGCCCAGCACTTGGGTTCCAAAGGTGAATACCGTTCCCCAGACCGCATCGACGGCAGCCACCCAGTTGACAGGGTTCAACGGCGAAGGCCAAAGCGTCAGCAACGCTTCTGCCTGCCGTTCGCGTGCGATCAGGTCGATCTGGCGGATCAGCCCGTCCGCGCGGCGAAATGCTTCTTGCGCGGCGATGCCCGGCGCTTGCAATTGCGTCAGTTGCTCGCCCAGTTCTGCACGGCGCGCTGCAACTTCTTCTGCTTCGCTCTGGCCGTCCTCTGGCGGCGGCCCCAGCGCGGCAACCTGTTCACGAACGGATACGATTCTTGTGGCATTCGCATCTTGCGCAGCCAGAAACCGCCCCCTGAACACGACAAGTTCCGCGCGCAACTCTGCCAACACCTCATCAGAGGTGAATTGCAGGTCAATCAGCCGCTCGGCGCGTTCTGCAAAAACGCGCCATTCATCATAATTGGGCGCGACGACCTGTTGGCTACTCTGTGCCGATGCAACGCCGGGCACGAACACGGGTGCCGACAGTGCTAGCACAAATGCAAGCACAACAGATTGCAGATGTCGCAAAAGCTGCAAGGGATCACCCCTCAAAGACATCTGGCAAATGGCGGGGTTTTCGCTCCATCCATGTTGGCACGGGCAGGCCCTTGCCGTGCAGGAATTCGGGATTGAACAGTTTTGACTGATATCGCGTTCCATAATCACACAGGATCGTCACGATCACATGCCCCGGACCCATGTCGCGTGCCATGCGTATGGCACCTGCTACATTCACACCTGAAGACCCGCCAAGGCACAGCCCTTCTTCCGCCAGAAGATCGAACACGATAGGCAACGCCTCCTCATCAGGGATGCGTGCACAGAAATCCGGGGTAAACCCCTCCAGATTGGCGGTGATACGCCCCTGCCCGATTCCCTCGGTGATAGAGTCACCTTCGGATTTGAACTCGCCCGTCGTGTAGAAGCTATACAGCGCCGCCCCCATTGGGTCTGCCAGACCCATTCGGACACCTTTGGGCTGCAACGCCTCGGCCACGCCAGCAAGCGTCCCGCCTGATCCCACGGCACAGATGAATCCATCCACCTTGCCTTCGGTCTGTGCCCAGATTTCTGGCCCCGTCATCTCGAAATGCGCGCGTCGGTTGGCAACATTATCAAACTGGTTGGCCCAAATTGCGCCATTTGGCTCTGACTCGGACAAAGCTGCGGCAAGCCTGCCGGAATAGCGCACATAGTTATTGGGGTTGCGATAGGGTGCGGCGGGCACCTCGACCAGTTCCGCGCCCGCAAGGCGCAGCATGTCCTTTTTTTCCTGACTCTGCGTTTCAGGAATGACGATAACCGTTCGGAACCCGAGCGAAGCCCCAACCAATGCAAGCCCGATCCCGGTATTGCCCGCAGTGCCTTCGACAATCGTGCCGCCGGGCCGCAATGCGCCGCGCTCGACCGCATCGCGGATAATGTAAAGCGCGGCACGATCCTTCACCGATTGGCCAGGGTTCAGGAACTCTGCCTTGCCCAATATCTCGCATCCCGTAGCATCACTGGCCTTGTTCAGCCGGATAAGGGGCGTGTTGCCGATAGCGTCCGAGAGATTTGCGTGGCGTTTCATCTGATACTCCGGTTTGACTGGGTGCCAGACTTAGCGATTGCGTCTGAAATTACAATCGCATCCTCAGACAGCCCGGCCATCCAGCCAATGTGGTGTCAGATAGTCTGATACCTTTTCGCTGTTCTCGAATACAACCATAATCCGAACGCCATCAGAGTTTGACTGCCCAGAAACAAGATCAAGTTCACCCCCTCAAGGGACTGATTTCCCTCTAAAAAGTTCAATATCCCCCAAACAAGGGCGACACAGGTTGCCAGCAATGTGAAGGACAGGATCAGAACCGAGGCCCGATCACCAAGCAATAGCAGGAAGGCCCCCAGAAGGCCCAGCCAGATCGCGGCTGTCACGGCAATGCTTGCCCATTGCGGCATACCCTCAAACAGCCCCGACAGGCCAAAAGGAGCCGGCAAGGAAAAACTTGCCTCCAGCGCGGAATACCGCGCGAAAACATATTCAATTGCGTGAACCGCGAACCATAACGTTCCGATCACCCCAAAGACTGTAACAAGAAAACTGCGGCGCGACGTTGCGGGCATAACTTACTCCCTCTTTGGGTCCAGATTGCCCTGCCCCGCGCGCAGTGTCCAGCCCCACAAAAAATATTGGCCGCCTTAGCTCAGGGCAGCGCGCGCCGGTATAAATGCCAGGTCGCATGGCCAAGAACAGGCAGGATCACGAACAGTCCCAAAAAGAACGGAAGCATCCCGACGAAGAGCAACACCGCAATCAGCCCCGCCCAGACCACCATCGCGCTGAAATTCTTGGTCACCACCCCGACAGAGGTAATCATCGCGGTTATGAAATCGACTTCGCGGTCCAGCAGCAACGGCAAGGAAACGACCGTCAACGCAAACAAAACCGCCGCCATCGCCCCCCCGATAGTTCCACCGACCAGCAACATCATAAGCCCTGGCCCTGACAAAAGCATGTCTGTGGTCGAACTGGTGATGGGTTGCAGACCAAAGAACAACGCAAAGATCGTATGGGCAACAAAGACCCAGAACATGAAGGCAAGCATGATAACCATTGCCATCGAGGGGATTTGACGGTCCTTCTGGGCAAACACGCACCCCGCCACGGCAGCCCAGCCAAGCGGCTCACCCTGTTCAAGACGGCGGCTGACCTCATAAAGGCCGATTGCGGCGAAAGGCGCAAGCAACGGGAAACCCACTGCAATCGGTATGAACCACCAGCTTTGTCCCGCAGCGAGGAAGATCGCATAAATGATCAGCCCGCCCAGCACATAGACTAGCGAAAAGGCGATACCGAAAAGCGGGGCACGCATGAAATCACGCAATCCCGCTCGCAGGATCGCGCTTAAATCCTCGATACCGATATGCTCGGGTGCCGGAATCTCTGACGGCGGCAAATGGGCCTGTTGTGTCATATTGTCGTTCATCCGATCCTCCGCTGCGTTTTCACAAAGGATAGGGCTGCGACAATCTGTCCTGCAAGAAGATTCTTTCAGATTGGCCGACAGCGGCCCCTGTCAGCTTTCGGCATTTGCCTCTGCGCGGGATTTGCCAGACACATCCATTGCCAATGTTGCCGCCATGAAGCCATCAAGCGCGCCATCCAGCACGCCCTGACTGTCTGATGTCTCGTGCCCGGTGCGCAGATCTTTCACCATCTGGTAGGGATGCAGCACATAAGAGCGGATCTGATTGCCCCAGCCCGCATCCCCCTTGGCATCATGCGCGGCTTCAATCGCCTCGTTCCGTTTGCGCAACTCCATCTCATACAAACGCGATTTCAACGCGTTCATTGCGATTTCGCGGTTCTGGTGCTGTGATTTCTGGCTGGAGGTCACGACAATTCCAGTCGGAACATGGGTGATCCGTACCGCCGAGTCGGTCGTGTTGACATGCTGCCCCCCCGCACCCGAAGAGCGGTAGGTGTCGATGCGAATGTCGGAGGGATTGATATCAATCTCGATATTGTCATCCACAACAGGGTAAACCCAGACCGAGCTGAAAGAGGTATGACGCCGGGCAGACCCGTCAAAAGGCGAGATGCGCACAAGACGGTGAACCCCCGACTCCGATTTCAGCCATCCATAGGCATTATGCCCGCTGATCTTGTAGGCAACGGAACGGATACCCGCCTCTTCGCCCGCGCTTTCGCTCATCATTTCGACTGTGTAGCCTTTTTTCTCTGCCCAACGGACATACATCCGCGCCAGCATCGAGGCCCAGTCGCAACTTTCGGTGCCGCCAGCGCCGGCATTGATCTCGAGGAAAGTGTCGTTCGAATCCGCCTCGCCGTTCAAAAGTGCCTCAAGCTCTTTCTCTGCCGCCACTTTGCCCAGCTTCGCAAGTTCTGCCTCTGCCTCGGCGACGACCTCTGCATCTCCCTCGGCCTCGCCCAGTTCGATCAATCCGATCTGATCTTCCAGTTCCTGCGAGATGGAGCGGTGCGTTTCCAGCGCATCCGACAACATGCGCCTATCCCGCATCAACGCTTGCGCACGTGCCGGATCATTCCACAAATCAGGATTCTCCGTCATTGCATCGAATTCTTCCAGCCTGTGCGGTGCTGTCTCGATATCCATCCGCTGCCCCAAAAGGAGCAGAGATTTACGGATCGCATCAATCGTGCTGAGCGTCTCGGAGCGCATAGGTCTTCACCATATCATCTGGATTTTTCATCGCAGTGCATAGCGCGGCCCGCCGACAGGGGCAAGCGCCAGCACCTTCAGAACGGGGCTAACCAGCACGGCGCGTTCAATACAGACCACCCGTGGACACAGAGCCGAGGCTGGCTGGACCACTCGAACTTGGCGCAGTGCCGCGACCTTCATCTTCGCGCTGCAATGCCTCATAGCTTTCGCCCGGTGCAAAGACCGGCAGGTCCGACCCGAGTGAAAACCCGCCGTCGATCACAGCCGCAAGGCCAAAGATCGGCTCGACACCTTCACGGAAAAACTCTGAAATGACATTGGGGCCGGTTGCATCATCGGCAAGCCGCGCACCGCTATTTCGGTCAATTTTCAGAAAATAGCCGCCTTCCGGCACACGGAAACGCCCACCGCCATATTTCTTGACCGCCTCTAGCATGAATTCGTTGAACACAGGCCCGCACATCGTGCCGCCACCAGCGCCCCGCCCCAGCGGACGTGGCTGGTCATAGCCGATATAGCACCCTGCCACGATATTCGATGTATATCCAACGAACCACACGTCGCGCGCTTCATTGGTTGTGCCGGTCTTGCCTGCGGCGGGAACTGGCAGGTTCACAGTGCGCGCTGCGGTGCCACGCTGGACCACACCTTCCATCATCGAGGTCAACTGATAGGCCGTAACAGCATCTATCACCCGCGCACGGCGCGATGCGATCCACGGGCTTCGGCCAGCAGGCAAGGCCCGTTCCTCGCAATCCACACAATTGCGCTGGTCATGGCGGTACACAGTCTCGCCCCAGCGGTCCTGCACCCGGTCAACCAGTGTTGGCTCCACTCGTTCGCCGCCATTGGCGAACATGGCATAGGCGGCAACCATGCGAAACAATGTCGTTTCCTGTGACCCAAGCGATGCCGCTAGAAATTGCTGCGCACGATCATAAACACCGAAGCGTTCGGCATATCCGCCGACGACATCCATGCCGATTTCCTGCGCAAGCCGCACTGTCATAAGGTTGCGCGACAACTCGATCCCGCGGCGAACAGGGGTCGGCCCATAAAACTGGTTGGTGGCATTCGTCGGCCGCCATATCCCTTGCGGGGTGTCCACTTCGATCGGCGCATCCACGATAATCGTCGCGGGGGTAAACCCGGAATCGAGCGCGGCTGCATAAATGAACGGCTTATAGGCAGAACCGGGCTGGCGTTGCGCCTGAGTTGCGCGGTTGAACACCGAGGCCTGATAGGAAAAGCCCCCCTGCATCGCGATCACACGCCCTGTATTGACGTCCATTGCCATAAACCCGCCCTGAACTTCGGGGATTTGGCGCAAGGACCAGCGAACATGGCTGCCATCGCTGTCAGAGGTGACGCGCCGCACATAGACCACATCGCCAACATTCAGATTGTCCGACAGCGACCCGCGCGCCCAGGAAATATCCGCGCGTTCTACCACATGCGGGGCGTGATAGTCATCGGCGACAGCTTCGATCCCAAGACGGGCCTCATCAGCACTGACATCCAGCACGACGGCCGGATACCAACGGTTGCCCAAGGTGACATCGCGTGCAAGCTCCATCGCTGCCAGCGCATTGCGCCACTCCTCTTCGCTTTCCAGCAGGTCCGGCGCGATGGTTTCGCCCGTGGTGCGCAGCCGTCCAAGGCCACGATCATATTGTTCAAGTGCACGCTGAAGGGCATGTGCGGCATGAACCTGCATTTCAGGGTCGACTGTTGCACGGATCGACAGGCCACCGGCAAAGAACTCGTCCTCGCCAAAACTGCTGGACAACTGGCGGCGCACTTCATCCGTAAAATAATCCCGAGGCGGCATGCTGGACCGGGCCGCAGCAATGTCGCCCGACTGAACTGTCAGTAGCGGCAAAGCGCGCGCCTCGTCATGCTCGGCTTGCGAAATGAAGCCATTGCGCAGCATTTCACCCAACACATAGTTGCGCCTTGCAACAACACGATCACGGTTGCGCACAGGGTGGTAGCTGGAAGGCGCTTGCGGCAGGGCCGCCAGAAATGCGGCCTCATGCAGGTCAAGCTCGTCCAGCGTTTTGTTGAAATAGGTCTGCGCAGCCGCAGTCACACCATAAGAATTCTGGCCAAGGAAAATCTCGTTAAGGTAAAGTTCCAGAATCTGGTCCTTGTTCAGCGTGCCCTCGACACGGCTGGCAAGGATCAGCTCCTTGATTTTACGCTCGCCCGTCCGGTCGCCCGACAAAAGGAAATTCTTCATAACCTGTTGGGTGATGGTGGACGCACCGCGAATATTCTCACCCCGAGAAGCGACAGCCTCATAGGCAGCTACAGCAATTGCGCGCGCGTCAAAGCCTGTATGGACGTAGAAATTGCGGTCCTCGGCTGCGATGAAAGCATCTCTGATCTGTTCCGGAATATCATCAATCGGCGTGAACAGGCGACGCTCCAACGCAAATTCGTCAATCAAGCGCCCCTCACCGGAATAAATCCGGCTGATTGATGGCGGCGCATAATTGGCAAGCTGTTCATGGCTAGGCAGGTCCTGTCCATAATACCAGAACACACCCGCAACGGCCAAAGCGCCAACAAACACAGCCGTAATGGCAAAGCTGACCAAGCCGCCGAAAAAGGAAAGAATCGCTCGGAGCACTGGATACCTCTCATGAACAGATAGAGCCTTATAGGCCCTTCTTCGAACAAGGTCAAAAACACAGCCCCGTCAAAACACCGTGACACGAACGCGGATTTAACGCCTGCGTAACTCCTGGATTGCCGTGTCGCGTTCCTGCCAAAGTTCCAACGCATCCGCCAATGCCTCGGCCATCGACAAAGTCCAGTCAGGATCACGCAAATCTTGCAAATCGCGCGGGCTTGACATGAAGCCAAGCTCGATCAGTGCAGACGGCATATCGACGGCACGCAAAACCGTGAATGCGCCCGACTGGATAGGCCTTCGGTGCAGCCGCATTCCTGCATCTCCAAGCCCCTCGACCAGCGCATCGGCCAGCCCACGCGCCCGCGGCGCTGTATCTTGCCAGGCGACTGACATCAGCACACGCGCGATCTCATCCGTGTTGCCGGTCAGGTCGACACCCGCCAGCATATCGGCGCGATCATGGCGTTCGGCCAGATATGCCGCAGACTCGTCGCTGGCCTCGTCCCCCAGCAAATAGATGACAGTGCCCGTTGCCAGCCCTTCGGGCAAGGCATCGGCATGAAGCGACAAGAACAGATCCGCCTGCGCGGCGCGCGCGGCCCTGATCCGACCATCAAGGGAAACAAACTCGTCCGCGTCGCGGGTCATGGCGACATCGAAGTGCCCGCGACGCAGCAATACTTCACGCAATTGCCGTGCGAAACTCAGGACAATATCCGCTTCCCGGATCCCGTCTCGTTCGGCGCCGGGGTCGATACCGCCATGACCGGGGTCCAGCATCACAACGGGTTTGCGCGGCGCGCGCGCAGGGGCCGGTGCGGATTCAGGGTGCAGAAAGGCCGCACCGCTCAGGCGCACGAAGCGCCGCTCGTCCTGCGCGCTGCGCTCGAACTCTTCCAATGCGACCCGCTTCAACCGCAAGGAAATAACGGCCTCACCACTGTCAGGATCAATGCGTTGTTCCGAACTTGCCAGCTGAAAAGGTGCACCAAGGTCAAGAACAAGACGCGACCAGCCGTCCGACAACTGGCCCTGTCTGGTTGCGCGCACATGGCTGCGCGGTGCTTCGGCACCCAGATCCACACCAGCCCAATCCACTGTATTGAAATCAATTACCAGCCGCGGCGGGGCCGCAAATGTGCGCAATCGGTACGGGACTGGCTGGCTGAGCGCGATATCCAGTGAAAGCGTGTCACGTCCCGCACCCAAGGCTGTTCCTGCGACAAGCACGCGCGCCTGTGCGCCCATGCTGGTCTGCGCAAGCGTCGCCGGTGCGCATAGCAACACCACAAAAAGGCTGCAAACCACGCAGACCATATGTTGCCACCCTGCCCCGATGCGCAATTCGACCTCTTTTCTTACCTGCCCGATCCCCCAATACACCTGACATGCCGGACAGAAAACCTGTGATGAACAGAATGCGCGTTGCAAAAGCGTTCACTTTCGTGAAATCGAGCTTCAACAGGGCTGAAAGGGTTGATTCCCGGCCTCGCACGAGCTTTATAAGGCGCAACTGATTTCGGCCTACGACCAAACGGCCATCGCCGCGATACAAGACATACAGGAGCTTTCAAATGACATTGCCGCTGACCGACACTGCACTGATAGGAACCTGCCTTGCCGCCTCTGCTCTTGGGCTGATTGTTCTCACCTCGTCGGGCAGCAACGGGCAAACTCCGGCGGATACAGATGCAGTGCAATCTGCACAGCTTGACGCCGAACCCACGCAGCAAGAAGAGGTCCTCAGCCAGTTGGGCGCAAGCGCGGTTCCCGGAACCGTAAGCGTTGACGCCGAATTTGGCGAACAGGTGCGCAGCTATCTGCTGCAAAACCCCGAAGTGATCTTCGAGGCGGTGGCCGCGTTTGAACAACGCAACGCAGAAGCGCAAGCCGACATGGACCGCGCGATCCTCGAAGCCAATGCAGACGCGCTGTTCAATGACCCAAATTCCTGGGTTGGCGGCAACCCGGAGGGCGACATTACGCTGGTAGAATTTCTGGATTATCGCTGCGGCTTTTGCAAACGCGCCCATGATGAAGTGCTGGAACTGCTGGAAGCAGATTCGGGTATACGCCTGATCGTCAAGGAATTTCCGATCCTTGGGCCAGAATCAGAGCTGTCATCGCGCTTTGCAATCGCCAGCCTGCGACTGGGTGGCGATGACATGTACGAACAGGTCAATGATACATTGATCCGCCATGATGGCCCGGTAACACCGGAATATCTGGATGAACTTGCAGAGGAGTTGGGCCTCGATTTCGACGCCCTCGTAGCCGAAATGGAAAGCGAAGAGGTCAGCAACATACTGGCCGATAACCGCGCCCTTGCCCAAAGGTTGCAGATCAGCGGGACACCGACATTTGTCATGGAAACTGAAATGATCCGTGGCTTTGTGGACGCGGAAGTCCTGATCGAAACGGCAGAATTCCTGCGCAACTGATAATCTTTCGCAACCAGACATGTCGCCCGCCCATCTGCCACGCAGATGGGCGGTTTGCATTTAGATTGCGCATTAGCATGTCTGAAAATTGACCGTCTCTCCTCGTCAGAAAACGGTAAACATCCATGCAGGGATCGGCGATCAAACCACCGACAACTGATGTGCTTTGTGCTTGACCTTGTCGCGCATTGTCGAGAGTTTGCGCAAAACCCAGAGCAGGACAGTATCGCGCATGACCGGCCACACGCCCCCTTTTGCCGCATTTGAATGGATGATCGCTTGGCGTTATCTGCGTGCACGCCGCGCCGAAGGTGGCGTCAGCGCCATGACGATCATCTCGTTTCTTGGGATTATGCTGGCGGTTTTTGCGCTGATCGCGACCCTGTCGGTCCGTTCGGGGTTCCGGGCCGAATTTGTCGACACGATCCTTGGTGCGAATGCACATGTGACCATCTATTCCTCGGTCCATGTCGACGATGCAGGCCGCACCAGCCGCGTTATCGAAGATTACGAAGATATGGCCGAGCGTCTTGCCGCCGTGCGCGGTGTGACGCGGGTTGCCCCGCTTATTCGCGGGCAGGTCATGGCTTCGGCACATGGGCGCAATACGGGTGTCGAAGTATTCGGGATTTCGCAGGAAAACCTGCTTACCATCCCCCGTGTCGCCGACCCCGAGCAAGCCTTGGGCGATATCTCGCGCTTTGGCGAAGGTGTCGCGATCGGGTCCGGGGTCGCGCGCGAACTCAATATCTCGCTTGGCGATTCAATCCGCGTCATTTCACCCGATGGCGCGCGCACAGCCTTTGGCACAAGCCCGCGAATTTCGGCCTATGAGGTGGTCTATATCTTTACCGCCGGGCGTTACGATATTGACCGAACGCGGTTATATATGCCGTTTTCCGAAGCCCAGACCTATTTCAACCGCGACGGTGTTGCCGATGAAATGGAGGTGATGGTCACCAATCCCGACCAGATTGACAGCATGCGCAGCGACCTGCTGCGCGCGGGCGGAGAGCGCGCGATGCTGTGGACATGGCGCGACAGCGCGGGGTCGTTCTTGCGCGCGCTGGATGTGGAAGACAATGTGATGTTCGTGATCCTGTCGATCCTCGTCCTGATTGCGGCCATGAATATCATTTCGGGGCTGATCATGCTGGTCAAGAACAAGGGCCGCGATATCGGCATCTTGCGCACAATGGGACTCAGCGAAGGGTCGGTTTTGCGGGTTTTCTTCATCTGCGGGGCAAGTGTCGGCGTGTTGGGCACAATCGCCGGTGTTATTCTGGGCTGCCTGTTCGCGCTCTATATCGACCAGATATTCAGCCTTGTGAATTATCTTTCTGGGGGGGGGGTCTGGGACCCGTCCATCCGGGGTATCTACAATCTGCCGGCAGAGTTGCGGCTGGTCGATGTGCTCAAGGCCGTCGGGTTATCGCTATCGCTGTCGTTCATCGTAACAATCTTCCCTGCACGCCGCGCCGCGCGGATGAACCCGGTGGAGGCGCTGCGCTATGAATGATCAAGCCCTGACCCTGAATTCAATCTCCAAGACCTATAACGCGGGCAAGCCAAACGAGGTCAAAGTCCTGCACGAAGCCTCGCTTCAAATCGACCGGGGCGAGATTGTGGCGCTGGTCGCCCCCTCGGGTGCCGGCAAGTCGACGCTGTTGCATATCGCGGGCCTGCTTGACACGCCTGACACTGGCTCTGTCCAGATTGATGGGGCCGATATGACCCGGCTTGGTGATCGCGCGCGCACAGCAGCGCGTAGGGGGCAGGTCGGGTTTGTGTATCAGTTTCACCATTTGCTGCCAGAATTTTCGGCGCTGGAAAACGTGATTCTGCCACAGCTTGCCAATGCGGTGCCGCAGGCCAGGGCTGAAACCCGCGCGCGTGACTTGCTGGACCGCGTGGGCATTGCCGCGCGGGCCGATCACCGCCCCGCCGCGCTCTCGGGCGGCGAGCAACAGCGTGTTGCATTCTGCCGCGCACTTGCCAATGAACCCAGCCTGCTTCTGGCCGATGAACCGACCGGAAACCTCGACCCTGCCACGTCAGATCAGGTGTTTGCCGCGCTCATGTCACTGGTGCGCGACACGGGGCTGTCGGCCCTGATCGCGACACATAACATGGAACTAGCGCGGCGCATGGATCGGGTGGTTCATCTGCAGGACGGACAGATCACCTGATCGTCGACGCAGCACCTGTCCGCAAAACTGCAGTTTTTGTCATCCCTGCAAATGCCGCAAGCCCTGCGTCACATCTGTTCGCAGGGCCAGACGCAACGCCGCGTCATCACCCGCGCGCAATGCTTCCAGAATCAAACGATGGTGCGGCGGTGCAGTTGTGCGCCGCAATCGGGTATAGAGGGCGCGCATGGTGGGGCCAAGCTGTAGCCAGACCGTTTCCAGCAACCCCAGCATCGCTGGACTTTGGGCGCGCAAATACAGCGTGCGGTGAAACTCCAGATTGGTGCGAATATACTCTACCGGGTCTTGCCGATGGATCGCGCGGGCATTCGCCTCGTTTATGGTTTCCATCCGGTCGATCAAGGCCAGATGGGCACGCCGCAGCGCGCGGCTGCCCAATTCGGGTTCCAGCAGCGCGCGAATTTGCGCCAGTTCCTCAATCCGGTCATTGCTCAACTCCGGCGTCGTCACCCGCCCGGATGCCGATAATGACAAGGCCCCCTCTGCCGTAAGCCTACGCAGCGCTTCACGCGCGGGGGTCATGCTGACGCCAAACGCCTTGCCAATCCCGCGCAGAGTCAGCGCTTGCCCCGGCGGCAATTCCCCATGCATCACTTGTTGGCGCAAGCCCCGATACACACGATCATGCGCGGCTTGCGCCGGTTGTTCCGTCAGTATGCTGGGGCGGTTGGTCAAATCACGCATCGTAAATTCAGGCCATAAATTTGCGCAGGCGTCAATCGCGCAGGTGGTCAAAGCCACAGCCTAAGACCAAAGTCCATGCGACCAAAGCCTTCTTTTCCAACACGCGCCAATCCCCTACCCTATGCGCAAAGCCAAAGGAAAGGTCACGCCATGCAGATGTCTGATGAACGCCAGATCGCAGCCCCGCCAGAAACTGTCTGGACCGCGCTGTTTGATCCTGAAGTATTGCGGGCCTGTGTGCCCGGATGTCAGGAACTCAGCGGCTCGGCCGCAGATGGTTACGAGGCAGTTGTCGTGCAAAAGGTTGGCCCTGTGAAAGCCACCTTCAAGGGCGTTGTCACCATGAAAGACGTCGTCGAGGGTGAAAGCTGCACCCTGTCAGGCGAAGGCAAGGGTGGTGCAGCCGGGTTTGCCAAAGGTGACGCGCATGTAAGACTGTCGCCCGGCGAGAATGGCGGGACATTGCTAAGCTATGAGGTGGACGCCAAGGTTGGCGGCAAGCTGGCGCAGCTTGGCAGTCGAATTGTCGATGGGTTTGCGCGTCGCATGGCGGGCGAATTCTTCACGCGGTTCCAAGCCGAAATCGAAGGCCCACCGGCGACAGAGCAATCAGATCCCGAGAACCCATCCTTGGCAGAAAACGATGCAGAACAAGCCCCGCCCAAGAAAAAGGGCTGGGTCAGGCGCGTGCTTGGCTGAACACTTGCATCAGCCCCTTGGCTTCGGTAAACATTTTTTACCAATTTCAGGGGGGAGCCCGAATGCCCGTCATCACCAATATTGAGGATCTGCGCAAGATTTACGAGCGACGCACCCCGCGCATGTTTTATGACTACGCGGAATCGGGCAGCTGGACAGAACAGACCTTCCGAGAAAATACCTCGGATTTCGCGCAAATCCGGCTGAAGCAGCGCGTTGCCGTCGATATGTCCGGCCGCTCTACCAAGTCGCAGATGATCGGGCAGGATGTGGCCATGCCGGTCGGCCTTGCGCCGGTCGGGCTGACAGGCATGCAATCTGCCGATGGCGAAATCAAGGCCGCCCGCGCAGCCGAGAAATTTGGCGTGCCCTATACGCTGTCAACAATGTCGATCTGCTCGATCGAGGATGTGGCGGCGCATACGAAAAACCCGTTCTGGTTTCAGGTCTATACGCTGAAAGACGACGACTTCATGCGCCGCCTGTTCGAACGTGCGCATGCGGCCAAATGTTCAGCCATCGTGATTACGGTCGATCTTCAGGTCTTGGGCCAGCGCCACAAGGATCTGAAAAACGGCCTGTCTGCCCCACCCAAGCTGACCGCCAAATCCATCGCCAATATGATGACGAAAATCCCTTGGGGGCTGGAGATGCTGGGCACCAAGCGCCGTTTCTTTGGCAATATCGTCGGCCATGCGAAAGGCGTCAGCGACCCGTCATCGCTGTCGACCTGGACCGCCGAGGCGTTCGACCCGGCCCTGAACTGGGACCGGATCGCACAGTTCAAGGAATGGTGGGGTGGCAAGGTCATCGTCAAGGGAATCATGGACCCAGAAGATGCACGCCGCGCAGCCGATATAGGCGCGGATGCGATTGTCGTGTCCAACCACGGTGGCCGCCAACTGGATGGCGCAGTCAGTTCAATCCGTATGCTGCCCTCGATTGTCGAGGCCGTGGGCAAGGATGTCGAGGTCCATCTCGATAGCGGTATCCGCTCTGGTCAGGATGTGCTAAAGGCGCTGGCACTGGGGGCCAAGGCAACCTATATCGGGCGCGCCTATACCTATGGTCTGGGCGCGATGGGTCAGGCCGGCGTGACCAAGGCGCTAGAGGTGATCCACAAGGAACTTGATATCACCATGGCCCTATGTGGCGAGACGGATGTGAAAAACCTTGGCCCGCATAACCTCTATATACCCCAAGGCTTTGGCGACCCGAGTGTGCTTTTGTAGCATTTGCACCAGCGGCTCCTGACCCTGCATCGCGCCGGATAAGTAAACCCACGCGATAATATTGGTTTGAATGGTGTAGTCCGGCAGCCTTTGCCGCCGGTGCTGTCGTTTCTTATGCCGGTTAAAACAAGCGGTCGCGTCTGCGAAATCACGCGCATGGCCCGTTCAATTTGATCCAGCCTAGCTGTTCAATTTCGCAGAGAGCGTGATCTCGGCATTCAGAAGCTTGGAAATAGGACATCCTGATTTTGCCGCTTCTGCCGCAGCCATAAAGGTATCCTCTGATGCGCCCGGAATATCCGCAACCATGTCAAGATGAACAGCGGTGACAGCAAAGCCCCCGTCTACCTTGTCCAGTTTCACTGTTGCAGTCGTGGCGATCTGGTCGGCGGTAAGGCCGTGTTCACTCAAGATAAGTGACAGCGCCATTGAAAAACAACTGGCATGAGCGGCACCAATCAATTCCTCTGGATTGGTACCAGGGCCATCCTCGAACCGAGTGGAAAACCCGTATTTGGCATCTTTCAACACACCGCTCTCAGTGCTTGTAGTGCCAACCCCGGTTTTGAGATCACCTTTCCATATAGCATAACCCATGCGTTTCATATCTATCTCCTTGTGCAATCAAACCTCATTGTCACAAAATGCTGGCAAGCGATCATTTCAAGCACTGGAATACGTATTTACTGATCACAGGATCGTGCGAGGCTTTGTTGCACAGATCCCGCGAAGGATTTTTCTTGTGTGTCCAGTGGCAGTCACCAGCGCCATGGGACAGCTTCGGTGTAGTGTGGAAGCGAGGGTTTCCGGCTCATCCGCGCCTTCACGAAGCCGATAGTTGCAAGTAAGGCCCCTTGGCAGGCTAACCGAATGAAACTGCGCATCGGCAATCGGAGAAGTCATGCCGGATTGCAGACTGCAACTTAGCTGAAATCCGGGCCGTGGAACACGATAATCAGCGGCAAATCTGGGGGTTGCCCCCAGTTTCAAAACCTGTGTCCGTCTGCTTTTTCGACAGGTCGGACGATAGGAATCGAACATGGGTGTTCCAGCCGCCTTTCCCCGCGCAGCATCTGTTTCCCGTCAATATGCCAAGGCAGGCGATGTGCACGGACTCTCGATTTACCTGCTCACAACCTGCTGGTCTGTGAGGGTTATGCCGCAGCAAGGCATTCGGAAACTATTTAGAGCATCTAAGTAATAAATTTGCCATCTCCAACTTGAATATTAGCAATAGCAATATATTTCAATATCTTATGCGATCATCCTACAGCGGGTGGCGCGTAAAGATAATTCGTGTTAGAAAGTTTTTGATGCGATTTGATATGTCCAAGGAACATGGGCATATCGTCTAAATGCACATCATGAAGGAGAATTCATGCAAACCAAAGACCCGCAGAAAGGCTATGTCGCTATCCTTGGCTGGAGCTTGAGATGCATCGACGCGCTGGAGAAATTCGACCGGCGCTATGTGATCGTCGCACCGCAATGGGCCGAGGACTATGCGACCCAGCATGGCATCCCCTTCGTCAGCTGGGATTTCGAGCGCCTGAATGACCGGTCCTTTGAGCTTTCAACCACGCTGAAGGACATGGGCGTCGATGTGGCGATTCCGCTGTTTGAAGAAACTGTCGAATGGGCAGGCGCGATCAACTCGGTGCTGATGAAAAATCCGCGATTGCTTGGCCAGTCGATGCTGTTTCGCGACAAGTCCCTGATGAAACGTCGTGCGCAGCTTGGTGGCATTCGCGTCGGCATCTTCGAGGAAGCGATGGACCACACCGACGTGATCCGCTTTCTAAAGCGCGTCAATCAGACATTGCTGAAACTGGACGGGGACCCGAATGACCCGATCCATTTCAAGGCTTTCGACAAGGCAGGTTGCCTTGGCCACCGGGTCATACGCTCGCCCGATGATGTGGCCGCGATTGCCGATGATGAATTCCCGGCCCTACTGGAATCGCATCTTGACGGCTGGGAATTCGCGGTCGAGGCATGGATCAAGGATCGTAAGATTCAGTTCCTGAATATCTCGGAATATGTGACTCTGGGCTATTCGGTCTTCGTGCCTGCTACGCCGGAGCTGGAAAAATACCGCGCCAAGATCACCGAGCAGATCGAAAAGCTGATCGAGGTGTTCGACATTGATTTCGGGTTCATCCACCCTGAGTATTTTGTCACCAATGACGGGACCATGTATTTCGGTGAGGTGGCCTACCGTCCGCCCGGCTTCAATGCTTTCGAGTTGATGGAGCGCGCTTACGGTTTCAACGCCTATCAGGCGCTGGTTCTGGCCTTTGATCCCAAAGCCACGCAGGATGAACTGGACGCGTTCTTCCCGACCCCGATCAAGGATGCCAAGGGCCATGCCGGCTGCTTCGGCGTCTACCCCCGACGCCGTGTGGTAAGCGAGTTGAGCATCCCACCGGAAACCGAGAACGACCCGTATTTCGAATTCCATGAACTCGCACCGCCCATGGAATCCAAAGTGACAAAGCGCACGGCTTTTGGCACGCATTGGGGGCTTGTCTATTTCTTCGGGGAAGACCCGCATCGCCTGCGCGACTTGCTCAAGGCGCAGGAAGAGCTCGACTTCTACCTCTGACGAGCTTTCACGCCATCACGCGTCGATCGCTTCAAGATCGTGTGGCCTGTGCGGGTTGCCTGTCCCGCACAGGAAATCAGCCGGGGAAGGCGCGATCGCGGCGTTACCTATTAATACACGACCTGAAGGGTTGTATCACCGCGCGATAGCCGCAAGGATATCCGCCACATAAGCCGCAGTGCCTTTGCGTGAAACAGGACCGTTACAAATGACCACCAGCTTTCAGGACGAGACACTCAGCCCGATCCTGCGTAGTTTTGAGCATGTGCTGTCCCAGCTTTCAACCGCGTCTTCAGCGGGCAAGGCGACCTATCAAGGGCGGATGCTCGACACGATCAAACGCCTTCTGAAACATCCAGAGGGGATCGCGGCGCTTGAACCGCGCGTCGAGGAATTGGAGCAAGCTGGCATTTTTGCAGGCACCGACTGGGCCACACCGTCGAGTCTGATTCCCGGCATGGTCGGAAATACACTCAAAATGGCCGAACCGAGGACTGTTGCGCTGGAATGTGTCAGCCTGCTGCGCTTTCTTTCTGCCGCACGCGATGAAAAAGCGCGGCCAAGCCTGCCCTCTGAACACGCGCGCCATTTTCTGGCACAGGTACTGGCGCTGAATCTGGACCGAATCCTTGGCGCACATCACGAAGCTGACCGTGTCAAAGCGCGCGAGTTGGACGGTGCCGTGGATGCCTTGCTCAAGCACATCCTTGCAAGCATCGGAACCGAAGGCATTCTGGGCCAGCTTGTCGATGAAGTCTGGCGCATCCTGCGCCAGCGCCCCATTCAGGTGGATCATGTCAAGTCAATGATCCTACAGATCGCGCTTGCCATGAATGAAGAAGGTCAGAGCTTTAGCACCAGCGATACGCGACTGGGCGCAGGCCGGCTGATCAGCGCGCTTTTCGGGCCAACCGAACTGTGCCGCGAAGATCCGGGGCTGGAGGTCTATCGCGACCGGCTCGCCGCGTCAGATACAGGCACATTGCAGGCCGAAGCCAGCGGTATGGCGCGCGCGATGCATGACACCGGCCTTGTGTCGGATTATCACGCGGTATTCTTGCGCTTCGTGCTTGAAAGCGGTCACGGCTATTTGGTGTCGGACGCGCTGGGACTTAGCAATACCGGATTGGATTCGTTTCGCTGCTATCAGGCGCTTGTGCAGCAATTGATCGAGGTGGCCGTGCATCCGGGAACCGCGCAAGCTGCGCTCGGTATCGCCTTGATTCTGGAACGCGGCATTCTTTACTCACCGCCCATAGCGCCGTCGCTGTGGCGCCTTCTGGGTTCCAAGCTGACACCCGCCTGCGAAGCAAGCCTGACCAGTGCCTTCGGTGTCGGAGCGACACCACACCAGCGGCTTGTTGCGGGCGTTATGCTTCTGTTAGGGCAACCTTTGGGGATCGGACAAGGAAACAACCCGACCTGTCAATCGGCGCGCGCCCTGTCGATGTGGGCGCTCAATGACCCCGATTACCTGCTGTGGCAGCTTGCACAAGCCACCTCGAATGATCGTGTCATCATGTATTTCGAAGGCAAACCGTTGGATTCCGCCCTGTTGCCCGCAGGCCTGGCCCTGCACACCCCGCTGGATGCAGACCCGGTCTCGATTGTTCTGGTCCCGCATCTGGACCGTATCTATGCAGAAATGGGTCGGTTGGTCGCGGGGCGTGCCGAAGATCCGCATCGCTGGATCAACCCCGAACTGCATGGATGGTGGGTTGGCCGCGAGTTTCACATTGCAGTGGATATCGCGACGGGCAAGCTGTCCGAATATGACAAGTTCATCCGGGATTTTCACACGGCCTATCATCCGCTGCATAATGGCAATGAGCCTGTCATCCACCCACAGCCCGCAGGCATTGCCGTGACGGACAGTCAGGGCGCATTCGTGGGCTGGCATGCCATATCCATCATCCGGGTGGCACTTGACCAATCCGGCGTCATGCGTGTGTATTTCTTCAACCCCAATAATGACAGCGGGCAGGACTGGGGGGATGGTATTGTCGTTTCGACGCAAGGCAACGGGGAGCACCTTGGTGAAGCCTCGCTGCCTTTTTCGCAATTCACGTCACGACTTTATATTTTCCACGATGACGGGCTGAAGACAGTATCTGAATCGCCCGTTGACGAGGACGAGATCGGAATCATCCGTGATCTGGCGTTGCAAAGCTGGGCCAGAAACCGCCACTGAGGCAAGTATCAACCGTGGCTCGTGACATGACTGCCGTCAGTTGATTGGGCAAATCAGCGAATGGCCGGTCATCTCGGACAGGCACTCGCCTTCGCAAGGGCTGAGAACGCGCCTTTAAGGTAGTGGCAACGCAGATGCAGCACATTGCGAAAGCAGCCCGCCGTCATACTGACAGTGACCGGCAATAATGCGCAGTAAGCAGCCCGGCAGCGAGGTATCTGCTGTTGACCAAGACCGCAAAACTTGGCCGTGGTAACCCGCTCGCTGCGGTCAGCCTACCGCGCGCAATCCAACAAGGCGGGCGTGTGAAGGCGGCCCCGGATGGCAGTTTCAGCACTCGTTTTGTCACAATTTGGAGATATCAGATCGACGCGTTCGGTGCCCACTGTTGAGGGTCACAAGCATGTATCTTTGCGCTATCAACGCTGATTCAATATCTCCCCTCTGTTTAGAGGGGGGCAGACCATTTCCTTTGACTTATACATGGTTAGCGACAGGGCTGTGCTCTCGCCACCGGGCTCTGTGATCACCACAAAGGAACCGTTTTGCATGAAGATGGTGATGCCATCATTTTCGCAGTGTGTGGATCTATCCATCACCACCACGACAACGCGGCCTGCGACAGAGGTGGATGCTGTGCCGCGCGCTGCACCTGCTTTGCCTCAACCAATTTCCTTTCTATGAGGCTCCTGATGCACTGTATAACCCATCTCGGCCATGCCGCCGCCCTTGGTATTTTGTTAAGCGCCATCCCGGTTGCGGGCATTGCGCAGGACGGACGCATCCTGGGGCAGATTGACGGAGAGGTGTTCGATATCGCCGTCGGCAGCCCCGATGCACCGGATGACGGCCTGATGATCGAGCTTATGGAGTTTTCCGGCGGTGCGGAACTATACATCGACCTGACAGCCCATGCGCCTGGCAAAGGTCCCTATGACGCGATCATGATCGGCCTGACATTCGAGGCCGATGGCGCCACAGCGCCCGCGCAATTCACAACCGATATGCTGGTCGCGGCCGAAGTCATCCTGATCGAGGACTGGCCCGACCCAAACACGGACCCCAGCACGATCTGGCTGGCAGAACTGGACCGCGCCGAGGCGGTTGATATCATGCTGGATCTGACCACAGACGAAGGAACGGTCAGCGGGCAATTTTCATCACGCCGGTTCTGCCTGCACGAGGTCGAGAATGATGATTTCACGCCCGTTCTGCAAAATGGCGGGATGATCTGCAAGGGCGGAGCGATCGAATTCACGGCGGCCAGCGCCGGGCTCGACGCCCCGGCAGCGCAGGGGTCACGCGCGGTCGAGGTCGAAATACTCGGACGGCTGGAGGGGATGGTCGGCACCGATGCCTTTGAATGGTTGACCATCACGCGCGCGGGTGCCAGCGCGACCGCCAGCTATGGTCAGACCGATGACGGGACAGTGCATCTGTCACTGCAAGGGCATTCCCCGGCATCCGCGAATTTTCTGTATCAGGATGTGCTGAGCCTGAATATCTGGACACAAGCCCCCGTCCCTGAGGGCGAAAGCATCCCTGTCGAGGTTCTCTTTGTCGTTGACGGGGAAGGCCCCATGCCGAGGGTATTCTACACCAGCGACGATGGCGAGGGGCAGGCAACAGCAACGATCTGGTTCCTGACGATGGATCAGGAAGAGGACCGTATAGAGTTGGAGGTCGAGGGCCGTCTGTGCCGCGTCGAGGGCATGCGGCCAGTTGAGGGGGATTGCATTAATTTTCAGGTTCGCGGAGCCACGGAGATCGTCGATGCCGGCGCACCGTTCTGACCCCCTGATCCGGCCTGTTCTGGCCGCCATCATCCTTGGCCTGTTCTCTGCCTTGGTGCCGCTGGCGCCCCAGCTTCAGGCGCGCGAGACCTTCACCTTTGAACACCCCCCCGCCCCCGAGCGCCATACCCGCGATGCAACTGCCAGTGGCGCGGTCGATGTGGTCTGGCGCCTGAGCGCGCAGGGTACCTGGACGGCCGAACTTGAAGGTGAGGGCCGCGCCCTGCTCCGCGGTATCAATATCGACGCGACGCTGAATGTGCCGGGAGAAGAGGGTGCCATCGTCTTTATGACCCTCGGTGCCCCAAGCGAACAAGGCGTGAGTCATGTCGCGTTTTCCCAACTGGGCGGCATGAATACATCCCCTACCGCATTGGCGGGGATGGGGACCAATTTCCTGACGCCCTCAGGGCGCGCGGTACGGTCATTGGGGCACGATGACGCCATGCTACTGACTGAAAACGGCTTTGCCCGCATAGACCGCAACCCGGACGGCTTGCAGATCAATGTCAGCTCGGTGGAAGTGGGGTGCCTTTCGGCGACGGAACCACCGTGGGGGTCTGTCCCACCCTGCGACCAGTCACACCAGCTTTCGGCACGCCCTGTAGGCACGTCGGTTGTGCGCCTGTGCATCGTCGAGCGAAGACGGTTCGAGAATGATCCCATCGCCTGCGAACCTCCCTTTCAGGTTGATCGCGTCACCCCGAGCCCCGACCGCGAGAATGTGAACCACTCGACACCCAACATTTCGATCACCTTCAGCGAGCCGGTAAACCTTCCAAGCCTTCAAAGCGCAGTTCAAGTCTACACGCTCGCCCCCGATGGTGACCAACTCGACCTTTCCGGAGAATGGAGGCATGACCGTGCCTCGACTTACAGCTTTACCTCAGATGACGACCTCTATTCCGGCACGATCTACTATGCACAGATCACCGGCGGGCCTGATGGTGTCATCAGCGCCGAAGGCGCACGGCTGGAAGATGACTACATCTGGAATTTTTCCACCATGCTTGACCTGAGCGTGCAGGCGCCCTCGGGAAATGGTGCTGTGCCCTCGGCACTTGCGCTGCCGATCTTCGACAGCGACCGCGAAGCTGTGCGGCTGCACACATTCCAGGTGGTCCGGGACGGTGAACTGACCCGCGACAAGCCCACACTGACACGCGCCTATTTCACTTGGGACAAGCACGAGGAAGTGGCCGAGTACATGCAGCCCGACCGGTTCCGGATGCAGATCAATCTCAGCGAACGACATCCGCGCTGGGTGGGCCAACATGGCGCAGCGCGCCGTGGCCAGACGCTGGAAATCTGGCGCCATGATGACGACACCGTCTTTTCAGACGAGGACCGCCGCCACGCCCGGCATACGGCGAATTTTTTCGGCTGGCGCCCGGGGTCGAACTCCGGAACGCTGCGGCTGGATCTGGAGCCGCATGACCCCTTCCCCGAGCCCCTCGACGCTGCACGCTTTGAAGCCGAACATGATTACGAAGTCTGGGACGCTGATCCGGACACGCTGACGCTGCATTACACCTTTGCCCGGGTCGGCGACTGGGAAGAAGGTGCGCCCGCCGATGTGCAGGCTTTTGCGGGCGCGGTCATGCGCGAAACCGCGCGACAAGTGCCCAGCTTCTTTCCCCACAGTCAGGCCCGTGCCATACGCCAGGCCGCATTGCCGGTGATTGATCAACAGGCCCTTCCTGACCTGCATTTCGATGCCTCCGGTGCGCCAATTGGACAAGCACCCCCACAATCGGCTGAAGGTGGCGCATCGGGCTCTCGGTTAGGGGCAGAGATGTGGCAGGGTTTGCTTGACGACATGAACCTGCCTGACATCGATCAGCAGCAGGTTCTATGCACACTTCGTGACGAAACATTCCCACCGCCGCCTGATCTGACGAGAGATCAGATAGCGTCACTCGCTCTTTTCTTGGAAGGTGCCATGACCCCAGAGGATGTGAGGGCTCAGCGGCCTGCACAACGCCGGTTGCGCGCGTTCAGCGAATGGCAAGAACTCTTTCGACAGGCCGAGCATCTCGACGCGGCAACAAATGACGGCGATGCCATCGTCATTTTCGTGCCAGAGGGATACATCGGCGAGCTTGTCGCAGGTTATGCCGTCGGAATGGCTGTTGCACAGACAGACCGTACCAGCTTCGGCTTCCCAGGAATGCGGGTCTATGTCTCAGTGCTCGAGACCACAGCAGATCTGGACGAAACGGTTCAGGTCCATCTGCATGAGCTAGGCCATGAATTCGCGCTTGAACATGTGCCCGGAGATGCGACGCAGCCCGATGCCGCCTGCCCCGATCCCGGCAGTGTCCCTGCCGAGGCGCTTCGCGGCCGCAATGAGGACGGGATCGAGGCATGGCGCATGGCACCGGACGGCCTCGACGGTTGGAACAAGTCACAGCAGGAGGGCAACGCCGAGGCAGACGGCACGCTGGTTTCAATGATGTGGCCCTGGATGATGCATCATCGATACATGTCACTGACCAAGTGGGAGTATGAGCGGATGCAGGCCGCTGTCACAAGAGGCACTTTCGCAGTCTTTCAGGAAGGCAACCTGCAACAGGATAAAAACCCGATGCAACGATGGGCCAATCTGGGCAATCGCCTTTCCGACGGTGTCGCCCAGACGGAACGCCTTGTTCTGACGGGTCGGATCGGCGCTCCGGGACAGGGATTGCAGCTTCACGCGCTGTCGCGAATGGTCGATGGCTGGCCCACACCCGGACCCGGGCAATATATCGCAGAGCTTTACGATACGAATGGCCAGCTTCTGGCCCATGCGCCTGTCGGCCTGTTGGGGGCGGCCGACCCAACCCGAATACGCCCCGTTGATGATCCGATGGGTTGGCAGCGTTTCCGCGTCAGCTTGCCGGTCAAGCAAGACGCTGCAACGCTTGTGATCCGTGATGGCGCACAGATCCGCGCCCGATTGGCGACTTCTGCAAATGTGCCCGGCATCACCAATTCCCGGTTGGTCGAGGTCAGTGCGGATATCCTGCGATTGGAATGGGACGAAACCGGGGATATCATGCAGACAGAGGTTGCCTATAGCCCGACGGGCAGCGCACCATGGCATGTTCTGGCGCACCACGTTTCAACTGGCCGTTTTGATGTACATACCTCGCAGCTGACTCCGGGGCCCGCGCCTGCATTTCGCATCGGGGCGCGCAATGGCCCAAGTTTCACCGACACGATTGTAACGCTTCCTTCTGGCGTCGTACCATCCACGGTTGAGATCACGTCAGTCGAGCCACACAAGTTTTCAGACGGATACCCGATCAGCCTGAGCTTCCAGGCACCTTTGCCCTGGGCCGCGTTTGAAGCGGCGATTACTGCAATAGATGCCGAAGATACGCAGGTTGCACTGAACATTGAAACGGACAGCGAAGCACGGCGGGTATCGGTGATGGTGGCAAACCCCGCAGCGGAACCGGGGCAAATCAGGGTTCATTTTCCTGACGACTTCCGCGACATTCACGGCAACCTTGTCAAACTTCCAGTCCCGCTGCCATGACTGCACTTCGGGAAAGTGGTTGTGGTTTGCCGCAAGCCTTGGATCGTTGCCACGTCACAAGATTGGCAGCTCATAGGCAGCCCGTGACATACCCGATGGCCCTGACGCTATGACGCGATTTTCAGCGACCAGCCTCTGGGGCAGTATCATGCGCCGGATCGCAAGCATCGGAGCATCCATCGGCATCGCCCGCAAAGGTGGCCCTGCGCGCGCAACTGACATACGGCTCCGGCAGCAAAGCACGGAACTTGATCACGCCGTGGTGGAACTCGAAAAGTTGCGCCGTAATATTTGTGATGGTCTTGACCGGCGCGCGCGGCTGGTTTTGCCTCTGGTCGCGCTGGCAGTGCTATTTATTTTCATAGCATTATTCGGCTGGTCTGCCCCGTTTCTGGAATTTCCGCGCCTGCTAGTTCTTTCCGCGATTTCCATCTTGGTGGCGTGGCTGTTTGTGCAATATCGGCCTGCCCGAGTATATCGCCAGACCACGCGCGCGATTATCGGCCGCAGCGCGGCAATCGCACTGCGCGGTTTCACGTATGAACCTGATCCCGTTATCAGCAAAGACAAGATTCGGCACTGGCCGCTATTTCCCCATGTGAGCGCGGTGCAAGGGGCCGACCTGTTCAAGGGTCAGCGGGCCGGGCAAGAGGTTACGCTGTGTCGGCTGAACATCAATTATCACTACAAGGCCCAACAGCGACGCGATAGCCACAGAAAGTCGAACCTTCACGCCATCTGTATCAAACTGAACATCAATCCCTTGGGCGATGCGACTGCAGTGCTGCTGCCCAACATGGTAGACATCCGAATACACAAGGCGATCAAGGGAAAGCATGGCCTATGCGCGGTCGCTCCGATTGCAGGGTTGGAACAGCAGTTTCTTGCCTTCGCAGAATCGGACGACACCCTTAAGCGAATAGAAAGGCAGTTCCCTCAGAAACTCTTGCTTGAACTGGCGCAGCGCGACAGGGTCATCCTTGCCTTCCACGAAGGGCAGACCATCGCTTTGTTTCCGTTGGAAAGTGACATCTTCGTGCCCTTCGCGCCTTTGGCTTACTGGCAACCCATTGACCCAAAAGAAATCATGTCAAGGATGAGCGATGATTTGGCACAAATGGAAAACCGTCTGAACATGGTCCTTTCTCTGCATGATCCGCAGTGAACGAAAACAAGGGGGACCGGTTTGCATGGCAAAACCCCGCACGATCCGAAATATATCGCATGATTGTCGCAAAGTTTGCGAACGACTCTGACTTCAAGATAACTGACCTGCCCCATCAGCCTTGGAACTAATCCCACAGAGTCCGTCTTCGAGCAATTGGAACAGTCGGCCTGATTTTGTCGAGGAGGACCGTTGTTGCGTAACGGACGCTTGAGGCGCGACTTCCCCTTTCCACTTGGGTTCAGGCTAGGCATGGGATCTCGGCCGCGCCGAGGGCCGAGAAGCGGTTCATAAGTGCAATACAGATTTGAATTTCGGTGGTCTGGCCTCTCCCGATGATACGCTCTCCCAAGACTTTGAGGTCGAGCGGATGAAACGCCACCGGGTCGAGCGCATCGAAAAAGCACGCCCATAGTGTCGGGTCGCGCGCAGATTTTCGTTGCGGGTGCAGGATGCCGGACGGCCCTCTTTCTGCGGTCGCCCGTTTTTACAATTGAGGATGATCGAGGTCGCTTGTCTGTCTATGCAGGCTTTGTGGCAGCGGCGCATGTCATAGGTGCCATAGGCGGTCACTGTGCCAATCCCATCAAACCGCGAATGGCCCTTGTTGCTTGCTTCTATTCCTGAACAAAGCTCGCACCAGCTAAACACCCGGTTTCAAACACCTAAACTGTCTTGCCGATCATGGCCCTTTACAATGCTGCCGCCGCACGCGCCGCCTGATCATAGGCACCGGACAAAGCCCGCATCATCGCAGCCATACGGCTAAGGTCGGCAGGGTCATGTCCCATCTGCCGCGCGGCACGCACGACCAATGCTTCTCGAATATCTGCATAACGGATACAGAGTTCCTCGCCTTTTTGGGTTATCGCCACAGACTTTTCTTTGCCATTGCGCCCGGTCTTGACCAGCTTGTGCGACTCCAGCTTCTTGATCGCGTAATTGGCAAGATGCGTGTCCTCTATGTTCAGGACAAGGCAGATATCGGCCAGGGTCTTGGGTCGTGCGCGGTGATTGACCAGATGCACAATAAGCACCTCTAGCGGCGATAGGCCCGGCATACCGGCGGCGGTCATGCAGCGCGCCATCCATCGGTGAAAGGCGTTATTCGCCATCGTCAGGGCAAACTCCACCTCAGACAAGGCCGGCAAGGATGAATTTGCCAGATGCGCAGAGCTGACCACCGGCCCGATATTGGGAATGACCGGGTGGGAGGGGACTATCGGTTCAGCATCGTGTTCGGCAGCCATAAGGCAATCTCCGGGAATATTGACAGGATCGCAGTCGCAAGGACAAGGATCAGAAAGAAAGGCAGCGCCATACGCGCAATCTGGAAAATGCCGCGCCCCGTAATGGATTGCAACACGAACAGGTTGAAGCCCACAGGCGGCGTGATCTGGCTCATCTCGACCACCAAAACCAGAAAGATGCCGAACCAGATCGGGTCAATGCCCGCAGCCATGACCATGGGCAGAATGACCGATGTGGTCAGCACCACAATCGAGATACCGTCAAGGAAGAACCCCAGAATGATAAAGAACACCAGCAGTGCGGCCAGCAGGGCGAATTGCGAATAGCCCTGCGCCCCGATCCACTGGGCCAGAAGGCGCGGAATACCGGTATAGCCCATGGCAACCGTCAGAAATGACGCGCCCGCAAGAATAAAGGCAATCATGCAGGTGGTCATCGCAGCACCGCGCAGACTGTCAACCGCACTGCCCCAGTCCAGCCCCCCTGAGAAGCCTGAGATCAGCAGCGCGCCGACAACGCCGATCACCGCCGCCTCAGTTGGCGAGGCAAGCCCAGCATAGATCGAGCCGATGACAGCAAATATCAGCGCCACCGTCGGTCCAAGCGCCTTCAATGCATCCCAGCGCACGGCCC
Source organism: Roseinatronobacter sp. (assembly GCA_007126715.1). Classification (GTDB taxonomy): domain Bacteria; phylum Pseudomonadota; class Alphaproteobacteria; order Rhodobacterales; family Rhodobacteraceae; genus Roseinatronobacter. Next base: position 11,095 of record SLAT01000178.1, on the reverse strand, counting down.
AGGATGGGGCAGGTTCAGGCGCAGGCAGCTTGTCGCGGTTGAACACCGACCACAGCATGACATAGCCAGCGAAAAGCGACGCCAGCATCAGCCCCGGCAGCACACCGGCCAGAAACAGCCGCGCAATGCTCTGCTCGGTTGCGGCCCCGTAAACGATCAGGATGATTGACGGCGGGATCAGAAAGCCGAATGTGCCCGCACCGGCCAGCGTGCCGATGGAAATATCGGAATCATAGCCACGTTTCTTCAATTCCGGCAAGGACATGCGCCCGACTGTAGCCGTGGTCGCAGCGGAAGAGCCGGACACCGCTGCAAATAGCGCGCAGCCCAGAATATTGGCATGCAGCAACCCGCCCGGCAAACGGCGCGTGAACGGGGCCAGCCCCCGGAAAAGGTCCGAGGACAGGCGAGAGCGAAACAGGATTTCCCCCATCCAGATGAACATCGGCAGCGCCGTCAGATCCCAAACATTCAAAGAGCCCCAGACCTTGGTCGCAAATACTGCGCCCGCAAGGCCGGGACGTGTCAGCTCCATCGCCACAAGGGCGACTGCCATCAGCGAAAACCCAACCCACAACCCTGCCAGCAAGAACCCGAACAGCGTGATGACAAGAATGATAGACAGGGAAAGCAGGTCCATCAGTGCCCCCCGGTGCTGCGCGCTTTTTCGGCACGCTGAAACGAAGTCTCACCACTGCGCAAGGCTGTGATCAACTCGTCCAGCAAGGCGATGAGCAACAAGCCAAAACCAAGCGTCATGACGCCCTGCGGTATCCACAAGGGGACACGCACCATGCCGAAAGACACAGAATTGAAGCGCCAGGAATCCAAGGCTTGTGCCCCCGAATGCCAGGCCGCGAACCCCGCAAGCGCCAAAGCGGCCAGCAGCACCAGAACACCCAGACCGCGCTGCACCATTGGCCCGCCCATGTTCAGCAACAGGCTGACCCGGACATGCCCGCCCGCCCGAAGCGTGGCAGGAAGCGCCAGCGTCGCCGCCGCCACGAACAAGAACCCCCCGAAATCCGACAGGGACGGGATGGTAAAGCCGACCGGCGATGCGCCAAAAAGATACAGCGCGCGGTCGAGCACCCGACCAAGGATCTGCACCAGAACAAGCATGGCAATCGCCACCATCGACAGGCACGCAAGCGCCAGCGCACTGGCATATACTCCGTCCAAGGCCTTGCGCATCTGCGCCCCCTTTCGGCGAAAGAAAAAGGCAGGGCGCTTGGCCCTGCCTGACTGTCTTGATTACTCGGCGCGGAACGCGTCCAGAACAGCCGCACCGGTTTCACCGGCCTCGTCCATCCATTCGGCGGCCATCGTCTCGCCAATCTCTGAGAGTCGCGCGGACAGCGCGTCAGAGGGTTGCATCACGATCATGCCCGCCTCTTCCAGCGCGGCAATCTGTGTGTCAGTCTCGGCGCGCGACATCTCCCACCCGCGCGTCTCTGCGGCCTCTGCCGCTGCAAGAACGGCGCTGCGCTCCTCATCAGACAGGGCGTCCAGTGCAGAACTGTTCACGAATACCATGTTCTTTGGCAGCCAAGCCTGCACATCAATGTAATGGCTGGTGTAATCCCATGCCTGCGAAGATACCCCGGTCGACGGCGATGTAATCATCGACGCCACCCGCCCGGTGCTAAAGGCAGTCGGAATATCGCCCGCTTCCACTTGCGTCGGGATCATGCCCAAGAGTTGCGCCATGCGTTCGGTTGCATTGTTATAGGCGCGGAACGTGACACCCTGAAGCTGCGCAGGCTCTGTCACTTCCTCGCGCAGGAACAGCGATTGTCCGGGCCACGGCACCGAGAACAGCAATGTCAGCCCCTGCGCTTCCAACGCCTCTGACACCGCATCACGCGATGCGGCCCAAAGCGCCTCTGCCTCGTCATAACTGGCGGCAAGGAAGGGGATGCTGTCGACACCGAAAACGGGGTTTTCATTTACAAGCTGGGACATCAGGATCTCGCCTATCGGTGCCAAACCGCGCCGCACAGAATCCTTGATTTGCCCATGTGCGAAAAGCGATCCTGCGGAATGCACCGTGATATCCAGCGCACCGTCAGTTGCCTCGCGGATTTCATCCGCAAAGGCCGTGATATTTTGCGTGTGGAAAACGGCATCGCCGTAAGGGGTCGGCATATCCCAAGCTGTCTGGGTGAATGCGGGCGACGCGACCAGCGCGACTGCCGCAGCGGCCATGTTGAAGCGAAGTATCATTTCAAAACTCCCTGTTTCAGCACCGTCTTGGCGCAGTGCAGACTAAACGGTGACATTTTATCTGTAATTCGTCAACGAAAATTATATTTGCCCCCGCTTCCGAGGGAACGAACCAAGATAATGCTAAAAAAAGCAGCGTCTGCGATGCCTTTACGGGGTCCACTCATCCAGACGCGTCAGAACTGCCCGGAAGCGGCACCTTTGGGGTGGATGGGCTTCTGCTCTGCTTTGGCAGCACGGTGAGTGCAGCGACTAACCTTGCCGCCCTGCCCTTTCGCGCTGCAGGTTGGCAGATGGTGCTGCCCTCTATCGCCAGATCCGCGAACGAAGTTCGTCAGCCTGATCGCGAAAGCCTTGTGGGAAAAGACCGATAGCGCTGCAAAGCTCAGGACTGATCCGGGCGAATGCTTTCAATTCCTGTCGGATGATCCGACACCCTGGGCGCGGACACGCAATTTCTTGAAGAAGACGTAGAGCACCATCTTACTCTCCATTTCGGTTTGATGGCACTGAAGAATATGGAGCGTCGTTCAGCACGGGGACGTCCGGTTTTTCGCTCCGCGCTCTGCCTTTTGCCGCACAAACTGCAAGGCCCGCACAGGCGCGGCCCCAAGACCGCGCAACGCATATGCAGCAGCCCGGACCAGATGTTTCGTCCTGCGCAAACCCTGATAAAGTGCTGCGGCCTGCGCCTCATTGGCCTGCTGCCGGGTGCCGTTGTGGTCTTGGTTGATCATGTTTGTGTAAGGAAGCATGTGTCACCTCTGATGGTTGGATTTGGCTTACAATAGGGCAAGTTAAACTAATCCTATTCGTGACCAGAATATGTTGTTGTTCACTGGTCATGTGTCATAAATGCGAGAATTTAGACCTCGTGACAAACGGTGCTTTCTGCGCTATGAATTAGGTATTCTTATCCATGAGGCCCCATGCGCCAGCTACCGCCACTCAACGCCCTACGCGCCTTCGAGGCGGCGGCACGGCATATGAGCTTCAGCAAAGCCGCCGAGGAACTGAACGTAACCCCCGCTGCCATCAGCCAGCAGATCAGGGCCTTGGAAGACATTGCCGGGGTGAAACTGTTTCGTCGCCTTACACGCGCGCTGTTGTTGACGGATGCAGGCCGGATCGCCTTGCCTGCCATGACCGAAGGGCTTGACCTGCTTGCCGAAGGCTACACCGCCATGCGCCGGCAAGAGGAAGCCGGCCTGCTGACAGTCAGCGTCGCGCCCTCGCTTGGGGCGAAATGGCTGGTGCCCAGACTGGAAGGCTTTCGAACCTTATATCCGCAATTCGATATCCGCATAGATGCAACCGACCGGCTTGCCGATTTCCAGCGCGGCGATGTCGATGTGGCGCTGCGCTACGGAGATGGAAATTATGACGGGATGGACGTGCGCTGCCTGATGTCGGAACTTGCAGCGCCAGTGTGCAGCCCGTCATTACTGACAGGGATACATCCGCTGCGCAGCCCGGAAGACCTGCGCCACCACACACTTCTGCATTCGCAATGGCGGATGCAGCACCCGTTCGCGCCCAATTGGCGGATGTGGCTGAAAGCGTCTGGGCTGACTGATATCGACCCCGAACATGGCCCACGGTTCAGCGAAGATAATCTGGTAGCGCAAGCCGCCATTGCCGGGCAAGGGGTTGCGCTGGTCGGACAAGCAGTTGCTGCCGCCGACCTGCGGGCTGGGTTACTGGTGCACCCGTTCGGAGCCCCGTCCGACAAGCACCAAAGCTATTCCTACTATGTTGTCTACCCGAAAGAGGACGCGACCCGCCCCAAGGTCCGGGCCTTCACCGAATGGGTTCTCGAAGAAGCAAAGACATCGGATGCGGCATAAGCTGATCCGCTGCAACATTGATTTGCTATTGGGTGAGCGACCCTCGAGATCACTGATGAATCAGAACCTTAGTGTTTCGCGATGAACAAGAATCTTGCGCCATTTGGTGACCAAGCCTGAACATGGCATTCAAGAAAGAAGCACCGAATGTCAGTCCTTCTTCTCGCCATCTGCCAGATATGCGGACATGATCGTTGCAAGGCGCTTGGCGCGGGTGACATTGGCAGGGTCAGATAGCAGGAATTCTGACAACAGCGCCTCGATCAACGCAAGCCCCGGCAGACAGGAAGATGGTAAAACCGGATGCTGAGCGGGCGCCAGCAATAAATGGTCGCACTCTTGTGCAAGCGGTGCCGCAGGGGAATCCGTAAGCGCTATGATCTTGGCACCCATCGCTTGCGCCATGCGAGTCAAGTCTTTCAAATCGCTGGAATACCGTGGAAATGAGATCGCGACCACGACATCCCCCTCCCCTAGAGACATCAGACGCCCTGCCGCCACTTCGGTACCCCCATATTGCACCACATTGACCACGCCTTCGCGATAGGGTTGCAACCCCAAAGACAGCATTGCGGCCAGATGCGCCGAAAGTCCAAAGCCCATCACCCAGATCTGCGGCGCCTTACCCAACATCTGCGCGGCCTCGACAACCGCTTGACGTGTGGCCTCGTCGCCCAGAGCGACCATCTGCGCCTGCGCTGTGGCAAGGGAATTGGCGCCGGGCGCATCCTCTGCATTCTCTGACAGGCGGCTTTCAAGTTTGGTAACAGGGGCAATCAGCGCATGGACACGATCGGCAATACCACTGCGGAAGGCTGCATAATTTTCGAGGCCTAGATCACGCACATACCGGCTGATTGTACTTACCGAAATGCCCGAAGCGCGCGCCACATCTTCAATACCATGTGTGGCCATAAATACCGGATCACGCAAGATAAATTCCGAAAGGCTACGTTGCGACCTGGACCCGGTACGCAGGCTTTCCACGACCTGTTGCCCAAGGCTGCATTTTGCAAAATCGCGCGCGACCCCAGCCGACCAGCGGATATTTTCATTTGACTGATCTATTTTCATTTTCTTATATTATGAAAAAAAAGATGCCACATCAACCCGAATCCTACCTTCACCAACTGGAGTTCAACATGAGAAATACCATTACTTCACTCGTACTTACCACTGTTTTAGCAGTCCCAGCCCTTGCATCTGACCAGATTCGCATAGGCGTCGAAGGCAACTATCCCCCGTTCAGCCAGGTGGCGCCCGATGGCGCACTTTCCGGCTTCGATATCGATATTGCCGATGCCCTTTGTGACCGTATGCAAGTGGAATGCACACTGGTCCAGCAGGAATGGGAAGGCATGATCCCCGCGCTGTCTGCCAACAGGTTCGATATGATCGTTGCCTCGATGACGATCACGGATGCAAGGCGCGAGCGGGTCGATTTCTCCGACCCGTACTATGATGTGCCGTCGCGGTTTATCGCGGCAGAAGGCGATTTCACAAGCTACAGTCCCGAAGACCTTGCGGGCCAGACGATCATTGTCTTGCGCAACAGCCCACGCGCAGATTTCCTTGAAGAAAACTATCCCGACAGCCGGATTCTGGCCGTGGACCGTGAGCCTGCGGTCTATCTGGAACTGGCTGCAGGCCGCGGCGACATTGCCTTTGGATCGTCGGTTGTGTCCGCCGAAGCCTTTCTGAACACCCCGCAAGGCGAAGGTTTCGTGCAGGTGGGCGACCCGATCAGCCTGACCCGCGCCGGAGAGGGGGGCGTGGGCATTGCCATGCGCAAGAATGATGATGCACTGCGCGAACGCGTGAACGCTGCACTCGCAGAGATCATGGCCGATGGCACTTATGACGAGATGGCCAGCCAGTATTTCGAATTTGACATCATGCCCGAAGCCGCGCGCGACGCGCTGAACTAAGGCGGATTTGACCTGCCTGCCCGGCACTGCCGGGCAGGCTTCTGGCCGGGAAGGAAAGCGCATGTTTCATGGATACCTACCCATGATCCTTGACGGGTTGCGGGTCACTCTGTCGGTGGCGGTGGTGTCACTGGCTGTAGCATCGGTCTTCGGGATGATGGGGGCCGTTGCCAAGCTGTCAGCCTCTCCCGTTTTGCGGGCGGTTGCGGGAACATATACCACGGTTATCCGTGCGCTTCCTGACCTGTTGCTGATGCTGGTCATCTTTTACGGCGGACAGATACTGCTGAACACTATCACCCAGGCGCAAGGATGGGGATATGTGGATGTCAATGCCTTCATGGCTGGCACGATCACATTGGGTTTTGTTTTTGGTGCCTATCTGACAGAGACCTTTCGCGGCGCAATCCTTGCGATTCCAAGGGGCCAGATAGAAGCAGCGCAATCGATCGGACTGTCTCGCGGGCAAGTACTGCGCAATGTCACTATCCCGCAGATGGTGCGTCATGCGTTGCCGGGCTTTACAAATAACTGGCTGGTGCTGCTGAAAGCAACCGCGCTGGTATCCATCATTGGGCTTGATGACATGATGCACCGTGCCTCGCTTGCGTCTGCGGCCACACGCGAACCCTTCACTTTCTACATGATAGTTGGCGCCATCTATCTTGCTATCACCACGGTTTCGATCCTTGGGCTCGGCGCTCTTAACTGGCGCATGTCACGCAGCCTGAGACGGGAGGCCGTGGGATGATCAACTGGTCCATCATCATCGAAATGTTGCCCGCCTTCTGGCGCGGCTTGCAGATAACACTCATCCTTCTGTGCACTGCCGGTCTGGCCGGTCTGGCGCTGGCCGTCCCGTTGTCACTGGCGCGGGCCTCGTCCCATCCATTATTGAGTTGGCCGGTTTTCATCTTTACCTACATACTGCGCGGCACCCCTCTGCTGGTACAACTGTTCATCATCTATTATGGGCTGCCGCAGTTGGACATCGTCCGTCAAAGCGCATTTTGGCCCTTCTTCCGCGATCCATTTTTCTGCGCATGGCTGGCCTTCACGCTCAACACGACAGCCTATACGACTGAAATCTTCGCCGGAGCCATTCGCAATACGCCCGCTGGCGAAGTAGAGGCGGCCCGCGCCATGGGCCTGTCACGCACGCAGGTGTTGCGCGATATATTTTGGCCGGGTGCATGGCGGCGCGCGCTGCCGCAATATGGCAACGAGGTGGTACAACTGATGCATGCGACCGCACTGGCGAGCACGATCACGATCGTCGAAATCCTGCGCGTGGGCCGCGATGTCTATTACAACCACCTGGTCATAACAGAAAGCTTTGGCATGGCGGCAGTGTTTTTCCTGGCGCTGACTGTGGTACTGACACTGATATTCCGCATCCTTGAAAAGCTCTTCCTGCGCCATCTTGATCCGCGTGACAGCGCCAATGTCTCGCCATCTGAAACTACGAAGGTAACCGTCAATGCATGAACACCGTTTCAAAATCCCCGGTCGCGGGCCCGGCATCACGCATGAAGTGCTGACGCTGTCCTTTGGCGACCCAACGGCACGACCATATGTGTATGTCCAAGCCGGATTGCATGCCGATGAAGCTCCCGGAATGATGGCGGCGCGGATGCTGGTTGATATGCTTGCAAAAGCCGAAGCGGACGGGATTCTGCGCGGCCATGTGAAGGTTGTGCCTTTTGCCAATCCGCTTGCGCTTGGTCAGGTTCTGCATGGTGATCTGTCAGGACGGTTTGATCTGTATGACGGGCGTAATTTCAATCGCGACTACCCCGATTTGACCGAAGACGCCGCGCGTGCGCTGCAAGGGCAACTGGGGGATGACCCGCAAGCCAATGCCCACGCAGTGCGTAGCGCGCTTGCCGATGCACTTGCGCAGCGCCTGCCTGTTGGCCCTGCCGACACATTGCGACATCATCTGATGGCGCAAGGTATCGGCGCTGACGTGGTGCTGGATCTGCATTGCGACGGCGAGGCGGAAATGCACCTCTATACACAGCCCGCCGCGGCCGAGACATTCGCACCCCTTGCCGCTCTTACTGGCTGTCGTGCGATGCTTGTGGCCGATGTTTCGGGGGGGCATCCCTTTGATGAGGCATTGAGCCGACCTTGGGCCAGCTTGGCGGCGCGCCTGCCCGACCACCCAATTCCGCTGGGCTGTGTCAGTTGCACGGTCGAACTGCGTGGGCGCGCGGATGTCTGCCGCGACTTGGGCATGCAGGACGCGCAGGCGATTATGGATTACATGATCTACTTGGGTGTTCTGGAAGGCAGTGTCGATCTGCCCCAACTGGCCTGCGCCGTCACGCCGCTTGAAGGGTCCGAGGCCCTGACAGCGCCAGTCGCGGGGCTTTTGTCCTATGTCGCTGCACTCGGTGCATATGTCGAGCGGGGTGAGACAGTGGCCCAGATCACCGACCTCGAAACCGGTGCTGTCACCTCGGTTGCAGCTACGACTTCCGGCGTTTTCTATTCTCGCCCCGCAACCCGCATCGCCGAGGCCGGAAAACGCCTTGGCAAGATCGCTGGTGCTGTCTCGTTTCGGGACGGCCCTCTTCTAAGCCCTTGAAGGAGCTCGCAATGACCACGTTTCTGGACGCCAAGGATATTCGAAAGCGCTTCGGCACCCGCGAGGTGTTGCGCGGGATCAGCCTGTCTGCCCGAAAGGGCGACGTCATCTCCATGATCGGTGCATCGGGTTCTGGAAAAAGCACCTTCCTGCGCTGCCTGAACTTTCTGGAACACCCCACCGAGGGAAGCATTTCATTTGGCGGCGAAGAGTTGGTGTGCAAACGCGACCGAAATGGTGATCTGGTCGTAGCAGAAGAGGCCCGCCTGCGCGCCTTTCGTGCGCGGGTGACGATGGTTTTTCAACAATTCAATCTCTGGTCGCACATGACCGCCCGAGACAACGTGATGCTGGGGCCGATCCGTGTCCATGGCCTGTCGCGCGCCGAAGCAGGCGAGCGGGCCGATCATTATCTGGCCCGCGTGGGTGTTGCCCATCGCAAATCCGCCTATCCGGGGTTTTTATCCGGCGGAGAGCAACAGCGCGTGGCCATTGCGCGCGCCTTGGCGATGGAGCCCGAATTGATGTTGTTTGACGAACCGACGAGCGCGCTGGACCCAGAGCTTGTCGGAGAAGTCTTGCGGGTCATGCGCAGCCTTGCCGAAGAGGGCCGTACCATGATTGTGGTCACCCATGAGATGAACTTTGCGCGTGACGTATCCAACCGCGTGATCTTTCTGGATCAGGGAGTTATCGCCGAGCAAGGTGACCCGCGGCAGGTGCTGCGTGCCCCATCAACCGAGCGGTTGCAAGGCTTCCTCGCGGCACAGGCCGCCTGAAACTTCGCATCGAAGACACATCACCTCAAAAGCCCCGCTCGTGCCGGCGTCTGATCCGTTCGGTTCCAAGCTCGGCATTACCCAACCCTAAAAGCGGTGCAGATAAGACGAAACCTGCTGCCTCGCTTCGGGCAAGCGTTCAAGAATCGGAAATGGCTTTGCCAACACGCCACTGCTGAACTCTTCCAGCGCCAATCTTCAAGGCTGGCATTGGTCTTTGTCAGGCAACATCGATTGGGTTGAAATATCAGCGGTCCTGATCAGCGAGACAAGACGGTCCTGAAATGCTGCGCAAATCGGGCTGCTGATGCCGCCCCGCCGCAAGATGAAGCCAACGGTCCGAAGCGCCAAGTGGTCATGCAGTTCAAGTGCGCAAAGGTCTTCATCGATCGAACGCGTAGCAAGAGCAGGCAAGATCGTTGCCCCGGCCCCGGCACGTACCAATGCCAGAAGTGAAATGACATTACGTGCACTTAGCGCCGATACGCGCTCCGGACCGTCAGGATCAAAACCGGAATAGCCCGCAGTCGATTTGTTGCTGATCAGCCGATGCCCGCGAATATCATGGCGCGTCAAGGGTCTTGCAAGTCGCGCAAGCGGATGGTCCTTCCTGCATACGAGTCGAAACGGGTCATTGAACAAGGCGATGAAACTCAGGCCAGCGCCTGCTGGAGGCATGCCGCCTATGCCAAGCTCGACCACACCCGTTTCGACCAGCATATGTACGCTGGCGCTGTCGGTATCCAGCAACTCGATCTGGACGCCAGGATGATCGACCAACATGGCGCTGAGCACTGGCGGCAAAAGCTGTGCCGCGACGGATGGGACAGCGGCAATACGCAAGACCCCTTCACGCCCCTCTGCGAGTGCGATGATCCGTTCAATGGTGCGATCATGCTCGCGCAGCAAGTCTTGCGCGAGCTTGTTCACCTCAACGCCGAGCGGTGTGAGCGTGTGTTTTCGGTCCGTTTCGAACAAGGGGGCGTCAAGGTCGCTTTCAAGCTGTTTGAGCGTCATGGATATCGCAGAATCCGTTCGGCGCAGGGCCTTGGCCGCGTCGCGGATGTTTCCGCAACTGGCAACGGTGACGAAAACACGCAGGGTTTGGGTTCGAATCATGGCTATATGATACAGAAAAACTGAAGTTGAATTAACTTTAATTCGATTGATCTGAACAAACTACCCCCATACCGTGATCTTGGGGGATATGATGACTGACACGACACTTTCATTGGATCAGGTTGAAGATCTTGCGCAGCAGGTTTTGCTTCGCGCTGGGGCATCCGGGGAACAATCGGCGGCGGTCGCGCGCTCGACCCGCCTGGCCGAGCGCGATGGGATTCGCAGCCACGGCCTCTTGTATGTGCCGATCTATGCCGAGCATCTGCGCTGCGGCAAGGTTCTGGGCACGGCCAGCCCGGTTGTTAGCCGCCCGCGACCTGCTGCGGTTCAGGTCGATGCCGCGCATGGTTTCGCCCATGCCGCGATTGACGCGGGCTGGCCGGAATTTGAAGAAGCCGTGCGCGCGCAGGGCGTTGCGGCACTGGCGGTGTCGAGGTCCTATAATTGCGGTGTTCTGGGTCATCATGCCGAGCGTTTGGCCGAGTCGGGGCTTGTCGCGCTGTGCTTTACGAATGCGCCCGCATCGATGGCGCCCATCGGGGGCAAGCGCCCAGTGATCGGCACCAACCCCTTTGCGCTGGCCGTGCCCGATAGCGCGGG
>SLAT01000253.1 GCA_007126715.1 Roseinatronobacter sp. | reverse complement strand
TTGCCCTGCTCGCCCTGCGTGTTCCGATTGGTCTTGCGATGATGGCCGTGGGTGCAGGTGGCATCGCCATTCTGAATTCGCCAACGGCTGCGCTGAATGTCATGGGGTCATTCCCCTATAGCTATTCGGCTGTGTTCAGCCTGAGTGTGGTTCCGCTATTCATCCTGATGGGCGCTTTCGCCACTGTTTCGGGGATGGGACAGGGCCTGTATCGCACAGCCTACAGCTGGGTTGGGCACCGGCGTGGCGGGCTTGCCTCGGCCACGATCATTTCCTGCGCGGGTTTTGCGGCACTCTCCGGGTCCTCCATCGCGGCAGCAGCGACAATGGGCAAGGTCGCCTTGCCTGAAATGGAACGCTACAAATATGATGCCGGCCTTGCCACCGGGGCAATCGCGGCGGGGGGAACATTAGGGATTCTGATCCCACCCTCGACGGTTCTGATCGTCTATGCCCTGTTGACCGAACAATCCGTGGGCCGTCTGTTTCTGGCAGGCTTCCTGCCCGGGGTTTTGCTGACGCTGCTCTTTGTCGCCACTGTGATGCTGGTGTCGCGCCTGAACCCTGCCGCTGGCCCGGCTGGCCCTAGAACCAGTTTTGCCGAACGGTTCCGTGTTCTGGGCAATTCCGGCGCGCTTCTGTTCATTGTGACCATTGTGATCGGGGGCATCTATACGGGTGTCTTCACAGTCACCGAAGCAGCATCGGTCGGGGCGTTCCTGACCTTTCTGCATGCACTCTGGTCTGGCAACATGACCATATCGCGCTTTTTCGAGGCGCTTCTGAGCACAATAAAAACCACATCTATGGTGTTTTTTATCCTGATCGGCGCCCATTTCTTCGCGCCGTTCCTGGCCCTGACGCGGATTCCCGTCAATCTGGCGGCGGCCGTCGGCGAACTGGCGGTTCCTGCTTTGGGTATCTTGCTGATTATCATCGCACTCTACATCATCCTCGGCACCTTCATGGAAGGGTTCGCGATGCTGGTGCTGACGGTGCCCATCGTTCTACCCGTCATTCTGGCACTGGGCTATGACCCGATTTGGTTCGGCATCGTGATGGTCGTAGTGGTCGAAATGGGACTGATCTCGCCGCCAGTGGGGATGAATGTCTTTGTCGTCAAAGGGGTCGCACAGCATGTGCCCCTGTCCAAAATCTATCGTGGGATCATTCCATTCTGGCTGGCGATGGGGGTTTGTGTGTTCCTTTTGATCCTGTTCCCCGACATCGCCCTTTACCTGCCCAACACAATGATGGGTCGGAGCTGATTGGTGAAGCCATAACCGACAAGTTAAGCAAAGCAGCGAATAATATAATTGTCTGCACAGTGAGAGAGGCCATAATCAGTCAAGGGAACGTCAGGCAAGAACCGAAACTGTTTGTCTGTGTGATCGGAAATCCGACACGCTTTTGGGAGGAGTAGACAGATGAAACGTAGATCACTGATGATGGGCGCGGCTACCGCGGCTATACTGGCGGCAGGTATCAGCGCCGCTCAGGCACAAGATACGATCCGCCTTGGCGCCGCAGCGCCCAAGACCGGCCCACTTGCCGGTGGGGCGGATGTGACCCACTGGCCCGCTGTGCGCCTGTGGGTGCACCAGACCAATGAGGCGGGTGGGCTTCAGCTTGCCGATGGACCCGCGCTGATTGAACTGATCGAATATGACGACCAGACCAACCCGCAACAGGCCATTCAGGCAGCACAACGCATGGCGACGCAAGACCGCGTCGATTTCATGGTTGCGCCCTACTCGACCGGCCTGAACCTTGCGGCGGCCCCGATCTTCAGCCAGTTGGGCTATCCCCAGATCACCGGCACCAATGTCACCAACCAGCAGCCAGAGCTTTCCGCACAATTCCCCGGCATGTTCTTCGTTCTGGGCAGAACGGGTGTGATGGCGGAAGACACCGCACAGGTTCTGGTCGATCTGCGCGAAGCAGGTGAGATTGGCAGCCGCGTCGCTCTGGTCAATGTGGCCGATGCCTTTGGCATTGAAATGGCCGGAATTTCGCGCGCAGTACTGGAAGAAAACGGCTTCGAGATTGTCTATCAGACCTCTTATCCGCTGGGCACGCAGGATATCGCCCCTATCATCGACGGCGCGCGCGCGGCAGAGCCTGATGCCTTTATCGCATGGTCCTATCCGGGTGACACATTCGCACTGACCGATCAGGCGATTGTCCAGAACTTCACGCCGAGTGTTTTCTTCACCGCTGTGGCAACGGCTTTCCCGTCATATTACGGGCGGTTCGGGGCGCAGGCTGAAGGGGTGATGGGCATGGGCGGTGTCAACCCCGATGATCCTGCCTTTCAGGCATTTGCCGAAGCCCATACCGAGTTGAGCGGCCAGGGACCAGATTTCTGGGCCTCTGCCTCGACCTATGCCACCCTTGAAATCCTTGGACAGGCGATCGAGGCGACAGGCTCCAAGGATCGCGCCGTAGTGATGGAATACCTACAGGACAATTCCAATTCCTATGAAACTGTCCTTGGTCCGGTCCAGTTCAACGAGATGAACGACAATGAACGTTACTGGACCGTCGGCCAATGGCAGGACGGTGTTTTCCGGGGCGTTGCTGCGCGCGGGCGCGATGGCGTCTCAGACGTGATCCTGAAAGACGGCTGGGACTGATACCCACATGGCGCGCGGGGCCTGCCTCGCGCGCTGATCACTGCCAACCGAAACGAGAGTGCGATGTTCTTCATCCTGATCACCGGCCTGTTGCTGGGGGGCACCTATGCGTTGATCGCAATGGGATTGAACCTGCAATATGGCGTGGCCCGCATCATGAATCTTGCCAATGGCGAGATGCTGGTCGCAGGCGGCTTTGCGGCCTTTTGGGTCTATACGGCCGGACAGGTCAGCCCGATTGCGGCGCTGCTGGTCGTCGCGCCACTGGCCTTTGTGGTGAACTGGCTGATCTACCGCGTGATGCTGCGCCCGCTGGTAAAACGCGCCAAATCGCGCGGCGCATTGGAAGTGGACAGCATCCTTGCAACATTCGGGCTGTCTTTCGCGCTTGTCGGCATCATGACATGGGCCTTCGGTGGGGGGTATTTCAACTATTCCTATCTGTCGGGGCGCGTAGATATCTTTAGCTCGTCCTACGGACAAAACCGGGTCGTCGCTTTTTCCATCGCATCGCTGATCGCCGCCGCATTATGGCTATGGCTTAGCTATACCCGCGCCGGGCTGCGGATGCGCGCGGTCGCGGTCAATCCGGACTCTGCCCGGCTGGTCGGGATCGATGTTCCTGCCGTGTCGGCGCTGGCCTTTGGCCTTGGCGGGGCGGTCACAGCTTCGGGCGGGGCGCTGATCTCGATGTTCTTCACGCTTGATGCCTCGGTCGGGGTGATGTTCACCATGAAGGCCCTTATCATCGTGATCATGGGCGGCGTGGGCGACATTCGCGGCACCATTGTCGCGGCACTGATCCTTGGCATTGCAGAAACCTTTGTTGCCCGCGTCATCGACCCCGGTCTGACGCTTGCGGCCGCCTATGTGCTGTTTCTGGGCATCTTGTTGTTCCGCCCGCAGGGCCTGTTCGGAAAGAAACCGACATGAGCATGCGCGATATCCGCAATCTGTTTCTCGCAGCACTTGCGCTTGGGCTTGTCGCCCTGCTGCCGCTATATGATACCGGCTATATCCTCTCCATCGCCACCACGATGGCAATGTTCACAGTGCTGGCGACAAGCTGGGCGCTGTTTTCGGGGCCAACCCATTACATCTCGCTTGCGACAGCGGCCTTTTTCGGGCTTGGCACTTTCGTGACCGGGCTGGGCTTTCAGACGCTGCCGATGTGGCTGTTGCCGATCATCGCGGCAGGGCTGGGGGCGGTGCTGGCAGCCCTTGTGGGGCTGGTCACATTGCGCCTGTCCGGCGTCTATTTCGTGATTTTCACACTGGGCCTGGCAGAACTGGTGCGCCAGGTGGTGACATGGGTGCAAAACCGCACCGGCCAGCGCGGCATGTATGTTCTGACAACCATCACCGAGCGCGACATCTACTGGCAGTTAATCGGCCTTGCCGCACTTGTTTTTCTTGTGGGCTGGCTGATCGCGCGGTCGCGGCTGGGCTTTGCGCTGCGCATCATCGGCAATGACGAAACGGTTGCGAAACATTCAGGTATCGACACTGCCGCGGCGAAAATCCTTCTCTTCATGATTTCGGGTGCGGTGGCGGCAGTGGTGGGCGCGATAGTGGCGCCGCGATATATCTATATCGAACCCTCGACCGCCTTTGCGCCAATCTTGTCGTTTCAAGTGGTGATCATGGCACTTCTGGGGGGAACGGGGCGGCTATGGGGGCCTTTGGCAGGGGTAATCCCTTTCACACTGCTATGGGAATTCATCTCTCGCAATGCGCCCAACCAGACGCTTTTGCTGCTGGGTGTCGCGTTTTTGCTGATTGTCTATGTGCTGCCGGGCGGGTTTGTGGGCCTGTATGAACGGCTGCGCCACCGTTTCGGGTCAGGGGGACAGTGATGGCGCGGGTTGTTCTGGAAGTGCGCGATGTGACCAAACGTTTTGGCGGGCTGGTGGCCGTGCGCGAAATGGTCTTTGACGTGCACCATAACGAAGTTTTGGGCATTATCGGCCCCAATGGGTCGGGCAAGTCCACGATGATCAACATGATCTCTGGCACATTCGCGCCCTCATCCGGGTCGATCCGCTTGAACGGGCAGGAAATTGCGGGCAAGCCTGCCCACCGCATCGCGCGTCAGGGCGTGGCGCGGACCTTCCAGCTTGTGCGGCTGCTGCCTGAACTGAGCGTCGTGGAAAATGTGATGGCAGGCGCAGCTTTCGGCCACCGCAAGCGCTGGGGGTCCGAGGCCGAGAGCTTCGCGCGCACCCTGCTGGACCGCGTAGGGCTGGGGCGGCAGATCAATATGCCCGTGTCCAGCCTGACCTATATCAACACCAAGCGCGTAGAGCTTGCCCGCGCCTTGGCCTGCGAGCCGGAAGTGTTGTTGCTGGATGAATGGCTGGCCGGGCTGAACCCGACCGAGTTGGAGACAGGGATCGACCTTATCAAGTCGCTGCGCGACGAGGGGCGCACGATCATACTGGTGGAACATGTGATGGACGCGATCCGCAGCCTGTGCGACCGATGTGTGGTCATGTCTTCGGGTGCCAAAATCGCCGAGGGCACACCCTTGGATGTGCTGGCCGATGCAGAAGTTATCCGCGCGTATCTGGGGGCAGACGAGGATGCTTGAGGTTAAGGGACTAAGCGCCACCTATGGCAAGCATCGCGCACTCGACGGGGCGTCACTGCATGTCGCGCCGGGAGAGATTGCGGTTATTCTGGGTACGAATGGCGCAGGAAAATCCACGCTGCTCAAATCCATCGCGGGCATATGCGAGGGGCGCGTCAGCGGCACTGTCACCATGTCGGGCGAACCGCTTTTGGGCTTGCCGCCGCATAAGGTGGTGGAACGCGGTGTGGCGCTGGTGCCCGAGGGGCGCGGCATTTTCGGTGACCTGAGCGTGCGCGACAACCTGATGCTGGGCGCAAACCCCGAACGCGCGCGCGAAGATTACGCGCAGGTCTATGACCGGCTGATCAGCCTTTTCCCCAAGCTCGAAGAACGCGCAAACCAGATCGCGCGCACCATGTCGGGGGGCGAGCAACAGATGGTCGCAATTGGCCGCGCGATGATGTCTAACCCCGTCATCCTGATGCTGGACGAGCCATCGCTGGGTCTGTCGCCGCTCTTGTCGAAAGAGCTGTTCCAGAACCTCAAGGCCGTGCGCGAGGCGGGGCTTGGCATTCTGCTGGTCGAACAGAATGCGCGGCTTAGCCTTGGGATTGCGGATCGCGGCTATCTGCTGGAAAATGGTGAAATCCTCCGCGAAGACCGTGCCGAGGTGTTGCGCAATGATCCCGCCGTGCAGGCCGCTTATCTTGGTGGCGGCGGATCCAAATCCGCGCCCCGGCCTGCCGAACTCGCGCCCAACACGGCCAGACCTGCCGCAGCCCGCCCTACGCCTGTCACTGTCCGGCCAAAGCCCACGACCAGCGTTTCCGCAGCTGCCATTTCAGGGGTGGATATGGCCGCGCTTCTCGCGCGCGCCAGCGCCAGACCTGACCCCAAGGCGATGCCCGCCGCAGCCGCGCGCCCAGCCGCTGCCAGACCCGCTGCGCAAACCGACACGCTGCGCGAGGCCCTGACCCAGATCGAGGCCGCCGCGCGCCAGTGCCGCACTCCAAGCCGCACCGCCCTGCCCCCGCTGCGCCCCTCGATCCGCGACCGGCAGCGCCCGACGCCCACGCCTCGAGCGCAGAGCATGGAACCACCCACGACACCTTCATCCGCGCCCCATGATCCCGGCAAGGTGCAGGTCTGGCGGCGCCGCCCCGGCTCAACCCAATTCGACAAGGATATCTGAGATGCTTGATGCGAAAGCCCCCAAAAACCTTCGCGGCATGTATATTGACGGTCAGTGGCGACAAGCCGCGCGCAGCTTTGCCGATCTAAACCCCAATGACGGCAGCCTTTGGGCCGAAGCCCCCGATGGCACCCGCGCCGATGCCCGCGCCGCGATA
>SLAT01000277.1 GCA_007126715.1 Roseinatronobacter sp. | reverse complement strand
TGAAATGCACTTGATTGGGGTTCATCAAAAAGCGTGTTCCATCCGCGTTCACAGACAGGCTGAAATGATTGGCAACGGCCTCATGCATCCCCAGTCGCGCTGCCCAACGGAACGCCGCCGCAAGATCGCATCGCTCATCCCAGTGATCCATGTTTGGGCGCATGTTCATGGTGCCTACTCCCCTGCAAGCGAGGTCGCGCGACCTGTTGGCACAACCTCATAGCCCTGCTCTTCGGGTTCTTCATCGGTCAATTGTGCAGGAAAGCCCGGTGCAAGAATTTTCAGACCTGTCGCCTGCTCAAGACGTTTGATGATGTTGGGCGACAATTCGCGCGGGCCAAATCTGGCAATCGCATCATCGAAGATCGACACCATCAAGGGGCTGATTTCCAATGGCACACCCGCATCTTCGGCAATTTGCTGGAACAGGCCGATATCCTTTTTTACCAGATCCATCGTAAAGGAAATGTCACGTGACCCGTTCAGGATGACCTGACTTTCGGTTTCATGCACAAAGGATGTCCCGGAGGAGATTTTGATCGCCTCGTAGGTGGTGTTCATGTCCATGCCAGCGGCTTTCATCGTCACAAGCGCCTCGCTGATGCTCAGCAGGTTGGCTGTGGCGAGGTAGTTGGTCATCACCTTCAATACCGATGCGGTACCAATTTCACCTGTGTGCAGAACGCGGCGGCCCAATGTCGTCAGCAAGGGCAGGACGCGCTCGAAACTGGCGCGGTCACACCCCGCAAAGATCGAGATATTACCCCTGTCCGCCCTATGGCAACCGCCCGAGACAGGGCATTCCACCACTGAACCACCCGCCGCTTGCACCTTCCCGGCCAGAGATTTCATGATGCGCACATCGGTGGTGGACATTTCCATCCATGTTTTCCCACCTCTCACCTCGGGCAACATTTCCGATACTGTGGCACGACATACCTCAGGGGATGGCAGACAGGTGATAACAACGTCATTCTCGCGCATTACGGCTGCCGCGCTGTCGGCGCGCTTTGCACCTGATGCGGCAAATTCATCCATCTTCCCTGTATCGAGATCAAAAACAGTCAGATCATGCGCATTTCGCAGCAAACTTCCTGCCAGTTTGGACCCGACGTTCCCCAACCCGATAAAGCCGACCTTCATCTATTTTCCCTTCAACGCCATTGTTGAGAGGGTGCAAAACCTCCACCCAAAAGTGAAACGACCGTTCATGCGGTTCAGGGGTCATTTTTGTAGCAGCTAGCTGCGTTTTCAGCGCAATAACGGAACTTGGTATCGCGCCTTGTTATAGGCGTCTTTGCTGCGCGGTAACTTCAGGATTGATGCATGGCCGTCTGTAGGTGAGGGGCCCCAGCGCGGGCCTCACCAACAGCCGGCTTCCCGCCCCTTGCGTTGTGCGCCGGAGATTCATCCGAATAGCGGGAGCCAGCATGTCTCTATTCGTTTGCGGCAGCACCGGTCAAATTGGTCAGCGCTTCTGACATGCGCCCGATATAGTCAGCATTATCCGGGATCGACAGATCATCGAACATTACTTCGGGATCATCATAGGCTAGCCAGACCTGACCATCTGGGTCCTGATATACGAGCACTCTCAGTGGTAGATACAGCCCTGCCAATGGGTCATCCTGCATCGCGGGTGTGCCCAATTGTGGGTTGCCGAAGACCAGAAGCTCGGCGGGATCAAGTGACATGTCTACACTTTGTGCGCCCTCAGCGTGATCCACGCGGGCAAAGATCGTGGCCCCTGCATTTGTGACCGCGGCCTCTAGCCGATCCATTGTTTCACCCACCTGCGCATCCGCACGAATCTTGATGATTCCATCTTCACCGGCCAAAGCGGGTATTCCGCTCAGAGATACAATCACCGCAACAATAATCTGTTTCATAACGCTTTTCCTTCTCTCGCGATTGAGTGCCACCCTCTGACCTTGTGGTCAAAATTGCTATAAACTTCGCTGTGATATCTTCGAAACGGCGGTACCTTGCTGAGAGCGCAAACCATCTTTTGCCCACATGCACGGATGCGATCGCCATCAATATCCCAAAGGCGAGGGGTAATGTCTTCGAAGACACGGTCCTCAGGCAGGACTAGCGCACAAATTTTGGGGCTGGAACGGGCGCACGAACTGACCTTGGCCCCTCAGTATCTCGCCCACGATATTGAGATTGACCTTGCGCCGCGAACCCCAGTGCCGCCAACCCCTGCGCCGCCAAAAATTCTTGTTTTGCGACCAATCCTTGCGCGGCCTGCGCCCCATGCGGCCCCTGTCCCGCCGCTGCCCCCGCCCGAAGTTAGCGAGGAAGAGCTACCGGCCCTCTATGCCTGCCTGACGGATCGCTGATGGGCCGGACACTTGGCGGAAATGCCGACGGTATGTATTTCTGCGCCGCCTGCCATATGGGCGGGGATGGGGATACCGATGATCTGCCGTTCATGGAGCCGGAATATCGCGTCCAGAACTGATTTTGTGGTAAAAGGTAGGGGTGGGGGCGCGCATCCGTGCGCCTTTAACACCCCGTTTTCAGGAAAGGTGACAGGATGAATTGCCCCATCCGTCCCGTTATATTCGTTGCAACCGCAATCGCCTGCCTGACTGCGCAGGCGGTTGGCGCCTCTGGTATCGAGTTTGAGTTTGACGGTGAAAAGCGGCATTTCATACCAGAGATGGAAGGAGCGCGCACGGGCTTTACGCGGTTCTTGAGCGTCGATGCGGTCAGTATGGAAGGGGCAGATGGACCGGCGCGGCTGGTGCTGGAATTCTCGCTACCGCCCGGCGCGCGCATGGGCGATGCGCCTCATGACGCAAGGATCAGCTTTCGCCCGGACGGGTGGCGCGATTACTGGGTTTCGCCACCTGATTTCCCGGATGGGGCCGTTATGATCGAATATCTGCGCTTGTCGGGGCCCGCGCCGCGCATCACTGGGCGTTTCACAGTGCCGCTTTGCTTCACAAAATCCACGATTCATCCCCCTGATCCAGCGCGCTGCAAAACTGCAACCGGTGCGTTTGACACAACCCTTGTGCCTGATTGAAAGGACATTGCCATGCGCCTGATGACACATCTCGCGGCCCCGCTGATCGCCTTACTCGCCACCACAGCGGCCGCTGATCCCGCGCAATGGGTGCAGGAATGGCCCGATACGGATTTCACC
This sequence comes from Roseinatronobacter sp., assembly GCA_007126715.1. GTDB lineage: Bacteria > Pseudomonadota > Alphaproteobacteria > Rhodobacterales > Rhodobacteraceae > Roseinatronobacter. The sequence goes on along the minus strand of SLAT01000277.1, from coordinate 3,419 downwards.
CGCAGTACCATCGATTTTGACGAGGTCATCTCTGGTGGACCACCCAAGGATGGTATCCCGGCCATCTGGGAGCCTGCGCATATTCCCGCAGCACAGGAAACACGTCTGGACGACCGCGAACCGGTGCTGACCTATGAACATGAAGGAGAGCCTGCGCGTGCCTATCCCATCCGCTATCTGATGTGGCATGAGATCGTGAATGATGTGGTGGGCGGGCTGCCTATCGCCGTTACCTATTGCCCGCTATGTAATTCCGCGATGGTTTTCGATGCCCGCGTTGATGGGGAGCGCCATACCTTTGGCGTCTCGGGCAAGCTGCGCCATTCCGACATGATCATGTATGACGTTGAGACGCAAAGCTGGTGGCAACAGGCTGTTGGCGAAGGGGTGGTGGGCCAGCATGCGGGTGCGTTACTGACACAATTGCCGGGCTGGATGGAGGCTTGGGCCGAATTCCGCGACCGCAACCCTGATGGGCTGGTGATGGATGAGCCTGAATGGCGCCGCGCCTATGGGTCAAACCCCTATGTGGGCTATGATACCGCAGCGCGACCGTTCCTCTATCAGGGCGAGAACCCGCCCCATGGCATCAACCCGCTGGCCCGTGTGGTGCGGGTGGAAAACCGCGCCTGGACTTTTGAGCGGTTGCGCGAGATGGGCGAGATCCGCGAGGCCGGGGTCGTATTGAACTGGACCGCGGGGCAAGCATCAGCGCTGGACAACCGGACGATATCAGCGGGGCGCGATGTGGGCACTGTGCGCGTTCGCGACGAACAGGGGCGCGATCTACCACATGACATTCCCTTTGCCTTCGCGTTTCATGCGTTCTTTCCAGAGGGTATCTGGATGCTGGGGGAGTGACCTTCTAGTCAGGTCAACAGCGCGGGCAATCCCCCCAGATCGCTCACAATCTTCGCGGGCTTGCCATGCAAACGATCCAACGGCGCACCTTCGCGGTTGACCCAAATTGCATGAAAGCCGAAGGCAGCCGCTGCACAGGCGTCCCAGCAATTGGACGAGACAAAGGCCACTTCGGCGGGGGGCAGCCCAAACCGCGTGCCGACCATGCCATAGACAGAGCAATGTGGCTTGAACACTCCGACCGCCTCAACGGACAGGATAGCGTCGAATTGCGCTGCAACCCTTGCCGAATTGGCGGCGGCCTCCAGCATATCTGGTGCGCCGTTTGACAGGATCGCCAATTTCAACCCTCTCTCTTTCAGCGCGGCAAGCACGCTGGGCACCTCGGGGAAAGCAGCGAGTTCGTGATAAAGATCAAGCAGGCGCTGGCGCAGCGCTGGATCGGTTAGCCCTTCCGCCTCCATCGCCCAGTCGAGCGCATCCTGTGTGACCTGCCAGAAATCCACATGCGCGCCAGCGACGGCGCGCAGCCATGTATATTCCAGTTGCTTGCGCCGCCAAAGTGCGGACAGGGCAGGCCATCGGGCGGCCCAACCCTCGGAACCTTGCTCTTTTGCTGCGCTGCGTGCAGCGGCGGCCACATCAAAAAGTGTGCCATAGGCATCGAAAACGCACAATCGTATCGGCATGGCCGTTGCTCCTTTAGTCCCTGTCTTGCCCGATGGGGCAAACAGGTTCATTCTATTATGCCTCTGCCATCATTGCACGCAGCTTGCCAAGCTCTGCTGTTCTTGCGCTTGAGAGACGAACATCGCCATCAAGCACGGTCATAGTTTGGGGGCTGCGCTTTGGTATCCATGTGTTCGGACTGCGCGTATATCACACACACTATCTTCAGCAGGCGCAAAGAACGAGTTCGAATAGTCTTTCGATGGGTAAAAACTTAGCGGACCTTGCGTTTTATAGCTACATAAGCAAATCCCTGTCCGGTCCTTTTTTGTACCAAGTGAACCAATCCGCCCTCATAGCAATCACGAGCCAGTCTCATTAGACCTGAAGGCCTGCCTGTGCCGCCACTGGCATATAGGAAGCATTCGCCCTGTCTGGCATTGTGGGCAAAATCGAGAAACTCTTGCTCCTTGACGCTCAGGCGCGCTTTAATGGAGTCCTGCTCGTACATTATGTCCTCACAACTATCTATGCTTTCGCGATTAAGTGAGTGAACATTAAAGTCGCTTTGCGCTGGGTCAACTGCTCCGCGATTGCGAAAAAGAAGGATCGTAAGCCCTTTTGATCTCGCCGCGCCAGGAGCCAAAAGAAAGTGGCGGTGGTGCAAAGGGAGGATGCGGAAGCATCACTGCAAAATGCCGACACATTCGCTTAACGAATTTGAGCCGTACGGAGATGCGTTTAATGCTCAAGAGGCTGGATTAAAATACAAAATGTGCAGCCTCACTCTGTCCTCACCACAACGCCGTGGTTCAATCCACCTGTTTCCTGCAGATCACGACGAAAACAGTGTTTAGCCATTGCCGCCACCAAATGGTGGATAAATGGGTGACATTAGGTTTCAATAAATAAATCTCTTAAGTTGGATTTTAGAGCAAAGTATCGGATGGATATCCGCATGCATCATAGAGGCCAGATTGATAAAGCGAGATTTGCTGATATTGTAATAATTGAAGTTTGCTGACTGTGATCCGTCCGTTTGCTTCAAGTACGCGTTTGAGTATCAGTTATTATCAGTTTCAACCCTAAAAAACCGATTGATAGTCCAACGCCTACCGCTTTTTTGAATCTCTTCAAATGAACTTTTGGCCGCCAGTATCTACACTTGCGGCCATTTTTTGTGAGATATCCCTTGCGCTCCATGGATGCGGCGGCTGCCTCGCAATGTTGGGCTCGACGTTGCCTTGCTGTTCTTTAGGTTTGCGCGACGATCATCGCCATCCAGCACGGTTATAGTTTGCTGTCTGGGCATGGGCATCCCAGGTTCGACAGTTAATCGCGTAAGTGATTGATATTGTTGAAACGAAAATCGTGTTTGTGTGACTACAGCGCCGGTCAGGCGGGTTTTTTGAGGCCCATAGCCTCGAAGAGATCGAGCTGCTCCTGAGTGGTTTTGCTGGTCCCGTTGAGAGTGCGGTCGCCGATATGGGCAGTGTGCTTTTGGATGCGTGCAAGCAGATCCAGCGCAGTGCGGGGGCTGGCATTGTGCTTTTGAGCCTTCAGGCGCATGCGCATGACACGGTAGAGGGTTAAGGCCATGAAGCAGATCAGCGCAAGCTTGCCATCGAATAACTGCGCGTCAGCAATAGTGTCTTCATCAATGCTCCAGGAGAACCGGTCTGCGGTCAGGTCGGGCTTCACAAAGCGCGTCATTTCAGCCTCAGCGACGGCGCGGGTGAAGCGGCTATAGGCCCCGCGGTCTGAAGCACGACGCCCCTGGGCGGTTTTCCCATCATCTTGGGCATCGAGTTTTGTGACCATTTTCTCGGCCATGGCTTCCAGCTCAGCGATGCGCGCACGGCGCTTGTCACTTTGCTCAGCTGCGCGGA
>SLAT01000243.1 GCA_007126715.1 Roseinatronobacter sp. | reverse complement strand
CATGCCGTTGGCGGCCATATCCTGCAACACGGGCCTGAATGCGAAGCCCATATCGACATCGCATCTTGCAAGTCCGGCGCATCAGTCATGCAGGACGCGACGCAACCGAAAGCCAGACACGCGCCCTGCCCGGTGCTTTTTTCTGGCGCCGCGACTTAACCCAGATCAGCACGCAAACCGGCGTCCGGTGTCAAGGTAGGGCAAGCATCTGTGTGACAGCTTCACGATCCTTGTGAACGCAGCACCTTGGGAAGGATAAATATGATGGGCTATCATGGAAAGACGATTGTGACAGGGGTCTTGACTGCTGCCTTTCTTGGTGGCTGCGCGTCACAAGACGGCGGTTACAACCAGCCCGCGACTGGTGCGGTTGTAGGTGGGCTGACAGGTGCCGCAGCCGGGCAGATCATAGGGGGCGACACGCGCGCCACCGTGATTGGCGGGGTTATTGGTGCGGCGGTAGGCGGGACAATCGGTGCGCGGATGGCCGCACAGGAACGCGAATTACGCCAGTCGCTTGCCGGGACCGGGGCCGAAATCACCAATACGGGATCTCAGCTTCGAGTGATCTTGCCAGAGTCGGTCACGTTCCGCACGGCCTCGGCCACAGTCGATAGCGGGTTTCTTCCCGCCTTGCGGACTGTATCGCAAAGCCTTCGCCAGTATCCGGCGTCAACCGTGCGGGTTGTCGGGCATACCGACAATGTCGGATCGGCGACCTATAACAACCAACTCAGCCAGGAACGCGCGTTGGCAGTAGCCCGCGTGTTGATCGCCAATGGAACCCCAGCCTCGCGCATTGCAGTTTCGGGGCGCGGCTTCCACGAGCCGATCACTTCGAACGCCAGCGCAGCCGGACGGGCGATGAACCGCCGGGTGGAGATCGTGATTACGCCCACAAGCTGACAGCATTTGCATATTGCTACAGATTGACGGGCCGGGACCCTGTATGATGCTACAGGATAGCGCATCGGAACGGATGTGTTTTATAACCCGGCGCAGCGCAGCCTTAGCCTATTGCCGCAAGAACCGCTGATAGGCGGGCAGACCTATACACAGGCCGTGTTGCTGTGGGAGGCATTTCTGAAGATTTCCGCCTCTTCCCCTGTAGCGTCTGACGTTAGCGCTTATGGAACATTTTTGGCATCTTTTGCGACAAGGGGTTCATGGTTCGCGCCATGAAGCGAAGATGCGCAAGAACCAAGGAAACGCGCACACGAACCCTGTGACAAAGGAAGCCAAGGCCGGGGTGATGCGCGCGGGCAATCATGGGACTGCTGATGTGCACATGACATGGCGCGGCGTCAAAGGCGCTCAACGCAGATGCTGCTCCAGAAACCGCAAGCGGATTGTCCTGCCTGACTGGTTGCCCAGCGAATTCGCCGCGATCTGGTTGTATATGTGGCTGGCAAACGGCATGCGCACCAATTCGAGGTCCACGCCAGCGTCGCGGGCTTCCGCTGCGAATGCAAGCGTTCCCTCCGCGACCACAAGGCTGTCGCGCTCCGGAAGGATCACGAGTGTTGGCGGCGCGTTCGGGGTCAGATACGTCCGCGAGGATATTTCCGCTATGCGCCCTGGATAGTCCGCAGGCGTGCCGCCTATATAGCCCTCGATAAGCATCATCGGCTCGAAGCCCGGAATGGGAAACCCGCTTTCATAGATCGAGACGGGATCAACCGCCGGATATTGCGTTGCAATGGCCATAGGCACGGGCATTTCACCGCCGCATTCCGGGATGGTCAATCTGTCGGCCGCAGCAAAGCCGATATTTATGGCAAGATTGCCACCTGCCGAATCCCCGAGCAGGGCAATCCTCTCGGGGTCGCCTCCAAATCTTGCAGCATTGCGCTGCGCCCAGATAAGCCCGCAGGCGGCGTCGCGCAGCGCCTTGTCCCATGTCGCCAGATCGGGCGCGAAAAGGCGGTAGTCCACACTGACAACGAGCCAGCCTTTATCGGCAAACCAGCGCAGGTCTGCAGCCGTCTCGGTCCGGTGGCCGGTCATGAACCCCCCGCCATGAATATAGACAAGAACCGGAGATGCGTTTGCCGCCCCCACTGGTTGGTAAATGGCCGCCTGCAATTCGGTTCCGGCAACGACGCGCACCGTTTCCACCGCATCGGGTCGTGCGGATTCCATGTCAGCCAATACAAGCGCCAGCGGCAGGTTGACGGAACCACCTGCAGAGATTGTGGCAGACATGATCTTAAAGACAATGAAGCCCGAACCGACGCATGCGGCCACGGAAACGAAAGGGACAACCATCCCGACAGGGCGACGGGACAGCACGCCTGGGAAAAGGGCCACGAGAAATGACGCGACAGACGCAAGGAAAAGATGTGGCCCGAAGGTGGTCCAGACTGATGCCCCGATTACAGCGATCCGGCCACCCGTGGGATCAAGAAAAACCCCTGCCACAAAGAACAACACGCCCAAAGACAACACGATCGAGAGGGTTGCAGCAAGGACGGTGATAATGCGCATGGTTTTCGTTAACATGGAGGCGTTCCGCCGTCATATCCCTTTCATGTTGACGGACCCTGAGAGAGTAATCGGATAGCAGACCCTCCGACCGGCCCCCGAAACCGCCTTAAAACCAGCATGGCGAAAACCGGTTGATACTGACTTTGCATGAAACCATCCTCACCCCCCGACGGACCTGTACACGGTTGTCGCACTCTATGGTTCCGGCGTCACATACCGACGCATCATAGGCTAGACCCCAAGTGTCTTGCAAAATACCATGATATTGCACAACAAAACAGGCGGCGCATTCGAGCGCCGCCTCTACAGATTGCATCTGGTTGCGTCACCGCACGGGATCAGATGTCGTCTTCACCACCGATAATACCGGCTTCGCGCGCGGAGTCATATTCCTCTTCGGACACCTGACCGTCACCATCGGTATCAATCAGCATGAATTGCTCTGGCGCGACCTCTGGATATGCTTCCATGAACTCATCCATCGTCAATGGAAACTCATGCTCGGCATCCTCATGCATGTCGGCAAGCAGCGGAGTTGCGGCAAGAGCCATGACACTGGCGGCGATTGCGAATTGCTTTTTCATGATCGTCTCCTTTTTCGAGTTGCTTCGAAGCCTGCTGGCTTCACGGACAAAACAACCTGAAATAGTTCCGGTTTCATATGATACCGCAGGGGTTGCGCCTCTGCGCGGAAATTTGCTGTATGCCCTGAAACGCCCATCAATGCCTTGATGAGAGGGCGTGGCAGGGTCTAAGGCAAACTGGATCGCACCTGCCCCTATTACCTGCCCATTCGACCTTTCCATAGCCACAGCGCGCGCAGGCGAGATGGGCCATGCCTGACGCTGGCTATTCAACGCCTTCACGACCAAGTGGAGAAACTTAGTACCGCGGTATTGCAACATGGCCCGTTGGAAGAGGAGAAAAGCTACTTCGAGCAAGCTGAATCACACCGCACTGTCTTGATTAATTCCAGAACGCGATCATCCCGTCCCATACCAGTTTAACCCCCACCAATGTTATCATCACATACATGAACGGATAGAAAACCCGTGCATTTATGCGTTTGATGATCATGGCACCAAGGAGGGTCGAGACAGCAGCCAAGGGTAGCATGGCCGCTGCGGAGAAAAGCGTTTTCGTATCAAATAGCCCCAATGCCGCATATGGGGCGACCTTGATAAGATTGACTACCGCAAAGAAAATCACGCTTGTGCCGGTGTAAAGTCTGGGATCAAGCCTGAGCGGCAGGGCATATATCTGAAATGGTGGCCCTCCCGCATGCGCCACGAAACTGGTAAACCCTGCAAAGGCGCCCCAAAAAGCGCCGCTCAATCGCCCGTGTTGTCCGGATTTTCCACTGTCACGCATCAGGGCCATCCGCGCAACGAACCCCAAGGCAAGCAATCCGACGATCAACCGCACAAATGCCTCTGACGTTATCACTGCGGTCAGTGTGCCGATTACTATGCCGACCATAGCTGGGGGCAACAAATGCCACAAAGTCGTACGATCAAACCAGCCGCGCCAAGCCCAGACACTTATTCCATCCATCATCAGCAAGATCGGAAGCAGCAGCGCGGCAGCCTGAATGGGCGGCATCACAAGGGATAGAATGGGAACCCCCAACAACGCGAACGCCCCGCCAAGCCCGCCCTTCGACAAGCCGACAAGCACCACTGCGATCATCGCGACCAGAAGTGTCTGTGCATCCTGAAAGAACGTGAAGTTGGCGATCAACTGCATGAGCCGAACTCGAATTCTGTCACGCTATGTGAATGCTGGCCGAAATCTGGGTGGCGTCTATGCGTCAGCTTTTGGTGTCCCTGCGTCAAGGTCGGTCAATTCTGCTGCAAGATTGTCGAAGAACTGCGCTGCCAATTTGCGTGTTGTGCCCATGATCAATCGGCTACCAAGCTGAGCCAGCTTGCCGCCGACATCCGCGCGGGCTGTATACCGTAACAGGGTTTGGTCGCCGTCTTCCTCAAGTATAATTTGCGCGCCGCCTTTGGCAAAGCCTGCTGCCCCTCCGGTGCCGCTGCCTGTCAGGTGAAATTCATGGGGTGGATCGACCGGGTCCAGCACAACGGCCCCGGTGAAGCGTGCCTTGACCGGGCCTATCTTCAACACTACTTTGGCTTCAAGGTCCGTGGCTGAATGGCGCGTGATTTCTTCACAGCCGGGAATACACTTGCGCAAGACATCTGTATCGTTCAGCGCCGCGTAAACCTGTGCGCTTGGGGCCGGGATAGTAACTTCGTCGCTTAGTTCCATGATATCTCCAGATTACATGCTCGGCTGGTCAGATCAGCGCTGTCGACAGGATTGGGAATGCCGCGATCAGAAGAAGCGACAAAGCCATCACCAGAACAAAGGGCAGCGTTCCCATGAATACCTGCTCAACCTTGGTTTTTGGATCGGCGAGCGCGGTGTGAACCGTGAATACTGATATTCCGAAGGGCGGGGTCAACAAGCCTATCTCGACTGCGATCACCGTGATGATGCCGAAATGGATCAGATCGAAACCAAGACTTAGCGCGATCGGGGCCGAGATGGGGACCATGATCAGCAAGATCGAAGTTGAATCCAGAATCATGCCCATCAACAGCACAATCACAACATAGATCAGCAAGAATCCATAGGGACCAAGGCCGGAATCCTGCACCAGCATTGCAATAGCATTCGGAATGCCCGCGATGGACAACATACGGCTGTAATAGCCCGCCGCGATCAGCAGCACCAGAATTGCCACAGAGACCAGACCTGTCTGATACAAGACCTGCCACATGCGCGGGCGGTCCAGTTGCCGCCGCATCAATGCGATCAGCAGCGCGCCAAAAGCACCCACACCGCCTGCTTCTGTTGGGGTGAAGAAACCAGAGTAAAGCCCCCCCAGAATAAGCGTAACCAACGCCACGATCGGCACCAGCTTTTTCAATATCTCGCCCCATGACAGGGTTTTCTCATCGCCGGCTTCAGACTGCCGCACGCGTGCGGCCTCGACATCGGTATAGACAAAGCTGGGGCGAAACCGTGCCAGCAACATGATAAGTGCGACAAAGCCGAAACTTAGCAACAAGCCGGGAATAATTCCGGCCAGAAACATTGCCCCGATCGACACCTCTGCCAGGACCCCGTAGATGATCAGCAGCAATGACGGTGGGATCAGCATACCCAGCACCGAACTGCCTGCCACAATGCCTGCCGCAAATGGCAAACGATACCCGTGACGCCCCATTTCAGGCACAGCGACCCGCGTGAAAACGGCGGCTGATGCGATGGAAACGCCTGTGACAGCAGCGAAAACGGCGTTGGCTGCGACGGTTGCAACCCCAAGGCCGCCAAGCAGTTTGCGTAGCAACGCTTCGGCCACTTCAAATGTATCGCGCCCGACATTGGATATGCTCACAAGTATCCCCATCAGAACGAATAGGGGGATCGTCGCAAACAGATAATCGGCAATTCCATTATAGCTGGCCATGCCCAGCAAACGGAAGGCAAGGTCGATATTGTCACGCAATATCCAGATACCAATGAAACCAGTGGCGAGCAGCGCCACAGCAATATGCATCCCGAGGAGCACCACCACGACAAGGCCAAGGATCAAAAGCAAACCTATCGTCAGACTTGTCATGACTGTGGCCTTCCTATCTGGCGCAAATGTTCAACGGCGACTGCCAGATAAGCCAAAGCCGCAAACACCGCGCCTATGATAATAATCGCGCGAAACGGCAGGGTTGGAACCGTGAATACGCCCCGCACGCCAAAGTATTCATTGGTATTGAAGGCGCGAACCGTATCGGGCCAAACGGCGTAAGCAACAGCAAGAAAGACCATCGCCCCGACCAATGCAAACAGCAGTTCCAGAACCGCAGTCACCCGTGGCGAGAAATGCGAAAACACCCGCAACAACATGTCAGATCTGGTCATTCGGCCATTCAGGACCGCCGCTGACACTTGTAAAAAGGCAATTGCCACAACAGACCGGGCGGCAACTTCGGCCACACCCGTGATCGGGGAATTGAAAAAGTTTCGTCCCAAGACGTCGGCGACAATCACGAACATCAAAAGCGCGATCCAGATGGTTCCAATCATGGACAAAGCGGCGGCGACCCAATGGAGGGTTTTGCCTAACGCGCCACGATGTTTAACTTCCTGCGTCGT
>SLAT01000278.1 GCA_007126715.1 Roseinatronobacter sp. | reverse complement strand
TGCGGATATAGCGGGACTGGGCGCAAAGCCGCGCAGCGTCGGGCCGCGGTGCGGCGATACACGGTTGACTCTATAGCGCTTTATGCTGGCCCAATCCGCGCAAGATCAGATCTTTGCGCTGGCGTCAGCCAAATCGCCGTGCCCGGGGGCGGCCCTTTGAGTCGCGGCGGCCTTCGGCCTTGATTCCGCGCTTGGTGCCTTTATCCACCGTCCGCAACGCCCTCAATCCCGTCATTGCGTATCTTATGTGACCTGCCAAACCCTAGAATGCCTGGCCCCGCCCGACAATCGGCTGCGGTGACAGATGCGTCAGGCTGCGCCACAGCCATTCCCAAGGTCCATATACGAAGTGGCGAAACCACAGATGTGCGAAACTGACAAGCAGCGCAGTAACCGCAAGCGCAATCGCCATTACGGCAACGGTGCCAGCCTGCCCTATCAACTGAAAACCCCATCCGTAAAACAGGACCTGCCCAAGGATTGAAGCGCCAAGATACCCCGTCAAGCTCATGCGTCCCAAAGGTGCAAGCATGACGTGTAGCCACCCCTCTTTCTTGCCATGCAAGGCTGCTGTCAAAAGCATCAGAAACCCAAGCGCCATGATGGGCGTTTCAAGATACAGCAGAAACCAGACCCCTTCTGGCGTTTGTGTAAGGCGCAGCGCAGCCCCGGCCCCAAGGCCAAAACCAAGACATAATGCGCCCAGTTTGAACATCGGGACACGCAGTGCCTTGAAGCGGGCCGGCAGATTGCTGCGCCCAACGGCAAGACCCAGCAGGAACAGACCTGACAACATGAAGAACCGTAAAATCAATGTTCCATTCACGGTGTCTGCGGCCCCGGTGACCATATTCAGGTTCTGCGTGATCGTGTCAGCATAGCTGGAGGAAGCGAAGGCTTGCAGGCTATCATCGCGCCCCTCTGGCACTGGGGCTGGCGGGTCAATGCCGCTAAGCGCCAGCGCAACAGGTCCCGCAAGGATCAGGGCGGTGCCCAAGCCGACGATGACCCGTTGCGGAAGGCGTGCAGCCAGCGGCAGCAACAGGCCCAATGCGGCATAGGTCATCAGGATATCTGCCCAGAACAGAAAGATGGCATTGAACAAGCCGATTGCACCAAGGACCAGAAACCTGCGGATGATCTGCGCGGCAGATGCCCCGTTTTCTGGTCCGGCGCGTGACAGGATCATGCTGAAGCTAAGCCCGAACATGAATGAAAATGCAGCAAGAGCCTTGCCATCCAGGAAAATTGCCAGAAAGTCCCATGCCAGCAGATCAAGCGTGCCAAGTGCTTGAGCGCGCGCGTCAGGGCTTAGATAGGCAAGGCCAGAGAGCGTCATCATATTCATGATGATGACAACTGTCAGGATAATGGCCCGCACTGCGTCGATGCGGGTATCTCTCTCGCCCTTGTGCGATCTGGACGCGCTCATGTTTCTACCCCCCGGCAGACTGCTGTTTCGAGGGGCAGTCAATCAAATGTGAAAAATCCCCTCACGAGGCAGGTAACTTAGCAAGTGAACAAAAATTGACCAGTTTCAGGCCGTCCAGAGTGGCAGAATGAGCCGTTTTTTGCCAAAAAGCCCTGAAAATCGATGATTTCTGACATTTTCCAAGACGATGCTGGCAGCGTCAAATGTCTCGAATTAACCGGGTGGTGTGACATGCGCGACCAGCGCTTCCAGCGCATCATCTGACCATTCGGGCCGGTCGAGCAACATCGCCCAAGCGCGCACATAACTGTCAAAACTGTATCTGTGACCATATCCACGGGGCGGTTTGATCGCTGTCATCATATCGACTGCAAGTTGCAGGAAAGATACCGCTGGCAGCCAGCGCAGGTCGGGCGACACATCAGGCGCGCGCGGCCCTGCCATCCAGTCAGGGCGGCGCCATGCGGCGCGCGGGTCGAAAAATGTCACCGCATCGCTAGGATATTGCAGATATAATATGCGATAGCTGCCCCATGCCGCCGTAGTGCTAGACGTGCGGCCAGACTGGTTCATAAAGCGCACGGCCCTGCCATCGCGATAGGTTGGCAGCCAGGCGGGTGTGTCGGGATTGCGGGCACGAGTCACCTCCGACCATGTCGGGCTGTTGAACGGTGGGCCAGCCCAAAGCGCGCCATCATAGGGGTCACCGACAACCTGATGCAGGTCATGGCTTAACTCAGAGTTCAGCGCCCCAAGGCTGAGGCCGTTAAGATATAGCGCAGGCCGCGCGTCTCGCGGGAGCGAGCGCCAGTGGTCATAAACCTCGGCAAATACGGCGCGGGCCGTCTCGACCCCATATTCCGGGTCGGTCAACAGTGCCAACCAGCTTGCAACATAGGAATATTGCACCGACACCGTAGCAACATCGCCCTGCGTGATATACTCCAACGCCTGTTGACCAAATGTGTTGACCGTGCCCGTCCCTGTCGGCGTTGCGATGACCAGAGTGCTGCGCGAAAACGCGCCAATACGCTTGAGTTCGGCCAACGCCAGCGCGGCGCGCGCTTCGGGGTTCGCGGCAGAATTCAGGCCGACATAGACGCGCAGCGGTTCGAGCGCGGGACGGCCGGTGGCGGCCTCGATCTCGGATCGGTCAGGGCTGGCGGCGATCATGGCGCGCCCTGTTCGCCCAAGGTCTTCCCATTCCAGCAAAGAACCGGGTGCCCCGGTTTTCAGCGGGTCTTCGGGGCGGGGGCTGGCCTCCTCAAAGGCACCGTCAAGCCCGGCATAGACGCGGTCGATCGTTGTGAACGCCGCCCGTACAAGCACACCGTTGCCAATATTCCAGAACAAAAGCGCCGTCAGGGTCAATGCAACCAGAAAAGCCTGTGGCCCTGGCAGGATGCGGGCCAACGCATCGGCCGTTTTGCGCACGACGAACCACGACAGGCGTGCAAGCCATATCAACACGACAAACAATGCCGCGGCGCCTGCCGCTATCGACAACGGGCGCACAGTATCGACGGGTGGCATCTCCATCAGGGCGCGCAAACCATTCTGCCATTCTGACGCTTGCCAAAGCGCAAATGAGATGACCAGCAGGCACAATATCCCAACGCCGATACGAAGTCGTATCTGCACACGCCTGGGCAATGGGGGAAATTCAAGCTTGCGCCAAACTGCTGACAGGATCAGTCCGATGGCGTGACCAACTGCAAGACTGACGCCGCTAAGGATCGCTTGCGCCGGGGTGTCCCTTGGCACCAGACCAGGTGTCAGGGAAACCACGAAAAACAAAGTTGCCAGAATAAGCGCCGGCAAAGTGGGTTTGGGCAGCCATCCGATCAGGGGGCGTATTGCAGGAAATTCACGTTTCATCCACACTCCGCGACAGCTGAAGGCGATATGTTCCGAGATACGGCAGCACTGAGATTTTTCCAGTTTTGCTTGTTTCGGGCTGCTGTGAAGCCGTGCTCAAGATATCTGCCATGCGGCCCAATACCCGACAACGCCCGGTCAACTGCATGGAGTTCAAGAGGAAGCCTGTTACAGATCAGAAGGTCAGGTTCGTTTTTGCAATCCGCTCGCATGGGAGTTGTCATAAACAGAACTTCAGGTCTGAACAAGCGCGCCAAGGCTCACAACTTGCCGATCTGGCATTGACCACGGCGGTTGCCCGTTTTGCAACCTGTTGCGGGGTTTGGATTGAAATTTCGGGCTTTGCGGTGCAAGAAACATCTGGCACCTGCGCGCGTTTTCGCTGTGGCTGGCTGTGCTTAGTTGCGTCGGCTTGGAGGGGGGGACGTGTGAAGATCTTTAGCGCGAATACCGGCTTTTTGTGGCCAGCCTTGCCTTTTCCCGAACGGATCTTGCATGCCGCGCGTCAAGGATTTGGTGCTATCGAATTTCATGACGAAGCCCAGACCACCGATCTTGCCTTGATCGAAGACAGGCTTGCGCAATCTGGATTGCCACTGTTGGGCCTGAACACGCGCATGGCACTGACGATGGGCTGCGCCGCGATTCCGGGGCAAGAAGCCACCGCGCAGGCTGATTTCGATGCAGCACTTGCCGTTGCCGAGCGCCTGAATGCGCGGGCCATACATGTGCTTTCAGGGCGGACAGATGCCCCCGACCGGCTGAATGTATTGACCCGGGCACTGAAGCGGTTTTCTGACCATACAGACAGGCTATTGCTGATCGAACCGCTGGCCCCTGTGGCGGTTGCAGGCTACGCGCTGAACACTATCAGGGACGCGGCACAGGTCGTGTCACAGGTTGGCACTGCGAATGTGAAGATCATGTTTGACAGCTTTCATATCGACGCGACCGAAACCGACCTGAACGCCACCTACATGCGCTACAAGGACCAGATCGGCCATGTCCAGATCGCCGCTTCCGGTCATCGCGGCCCGCCGCATCACGATACCCGCATTCGCGATTTTGTTCGCAAGATTGATTGCAAATATATCGGCTGCGAATGGCGCGACGAGATGTCAGATGCTATCTGCCCGAAGTGGTAAACCCCTCCCATGACAGATGCTCAGGCGCGTGAAAATGAATACCGCGTCTGTTGGTGATAGGTTTCACCGGCGCGCAGCACAGATGATGGGAAGCCGGGCTGATTTGGAGCGTCTGGCCAGATTTGCGCTTCCAGTGCAATGCCCGCGTGACGCCCGTAATGCCGCCCGTCCAATCCGCGCACATCTGGTTTCGGCAGGTGGTTTGCTGTGTAGACCTGAACGCCCGGTTCCGTCGTCTCCATCTGCAATGCAACCCCGGAAAGGTTGGACTCCAATTCGGCAACGGGCCGCAAATCAGTGCGGTTCTCCGACAGGCAGAAATTGTGATCAAGCGCCACAGCGTCAAGATTGCGTGGCTTGCGAAAGTCAAATTGGCTGTCTGCGACAGGGGCAATTTCGCCGGTCGGAATCTGGTCATCATCGACCGGCAGATAGGCAAGTGCATTTACCTGCAAGCGATGTTGCACCAGCGAACCGGTGTCATCGAGGATGAAAAACCCATGATGTGAAAAGTTGCAGACCGTGTCCCGGTCACAGGTTGCGCGGATGTCAAATTCGAGTGCCGTGGCGCGCAGAGTGATGCGAAGCTGCACATCCAGCGTGCCGGGAAAGCCCATCTCGCCATCTGGCATGGTCAACTGCAACGCAACCTTGTCCGCGTGCAAGTCTGCAATGGTCCAGATATGCGCTGCACTGCCGTGTATGCCGCCATGCAGGCAATGGCGCCCCAGTGCGTTGCGGGACAGATGATAGTCCTGCCTGCCAAGCGTGAAAGCCCCTTGCGCAATCCGGTTGGCGTAGCGCCCGACCATGGCCCCGAAATACTGCATAGACCCAAGATAGGGGGCCAATGTATCGGCCCCCAGAACAAGCGGATGGTCCACCCCGTCTAGCCGCAAATCCTGCACTATGGCACCAAGCGTCAGCACATGGGCGCAAAGAACGCCACTTTGCAGCTTCAGGCGTTCCACCGCCCGACCGTCTGGCAGATATCCGAAGATCTCAGGCATTGTATCTTCTCATCAGGCAGCTTGCGGCCTCGTCACACGCTCAGGCAGATATATTTCATCTCCAGGTAATCCTCTGTCCCGTGGCGGCTGCCTTCCCTGCCCAACCCCGATTGCTTGACCCCGCCAAAGGGTGCGACTTCGGTCGAGATCAGGCCGGTATTGACGCCAACAAGGCCATATTCCAGTGCTTCCTGAACGCGGGTTATCCGCCCGACATCACGGGCATAAAAATAGCAGGCCAGCCCGAAAATAGTATCATTGGCCTGCGCGATGGCCTGCTCTTCTGTATCGAAACGGAACAGCGGTGCCATCGGGCCAAAGGTTTCTTCCTGCGCGACCTTCATATCCGGGGTGACACCTGTCATCACCGTCGGTTCAAAATAGCTGCCGCCATTGCCATGCCTGCGCCCCCCGGTCAGCACCTGTCCACCCTTTGCCAGCACATCGGCAATGTGATCTTCAACCTTTTCAACAGCGGCTTCATTGATCAGTGGGCCAAGATCCGTGCCATCCGCGAGACCGTCGCCGACTTGCAGCTTTTCAACCGCGGCCTTCAATTTCTGGGCGAATGCGTCATAGACGCCCGCCTGCACATAGATTCGGTTGGCGCAAACACAGGTCTGCCCGTTATTGCGGTATTTCGACACAATCGCGCCTTGGACGGCGGCATCCAGATCGGCATCATCAAACACGATGAAAGGGGCATTTCCGCCCAGTTCCATCGAGCATTTCATCACCTGATCGGCGGCCTGACGCAACAGGATGCGCCCGACTTCGGTGCTGCCTGTAAAGGTCAGTTTGCGCACGGCGGGGTTTTCGCAGAATTCCTTGCCAATATCGGAAGATCGGCTTGACGGAACGACCGACAATACCCCCTTGGGCACGTCAGCACGCTCCGCCAGAACGGCCATTGCCAGCGCAGATAGCGGCGTCTCGGCGGCTGGGCGCGCGACAAAGCCGCAGCCCACCGCAAGTGCGGGGGCAACCTTGCGCGCGATCATCGCATTGGGAAAATTCCACGGGGTGATCGAGGCCGCAACCCCGATCGGCTGGCGGATCACGGTGATGCGCTTGTCGGGCTGGTGGCCCGGGATGGTTTCGCCATAAACGCGCTTGGCCTCTTCGCCGAACCACTCGACGAAACTGGCGCCATAGGCAATTTCGCCGCGCGCCTCGGCCAGCGGCTTGCCCAT
>SLAT01000068.1 GCA_007126715.1 Roseinatronobacter sp. | reverse complement strand
GATTCCGCGTATCGTGCTGCAATCTGCTGGTGGATGGAAAACCGCCATGACTGGCAGGTGGACCCTGCGCATATCTTTACAACGCATGGCTTGGTCAATGCTGTCGGCCTGTGCTTGCAGACATGGACGCAGCCGGGCGACGGGGTTGTGCTGTTCACACCCGTGTATCATGCCTTTGCACGCACCATTCATGCGGCGGGTCGGCGTGTCGTTGAATGCCCGCTGGCGTTGGTGAATGATCGCTACGAGATGGATTTCGACGCCGCTGATGCGCAGATGACCGGGGAAGAGCGGATGTTGATCCTGTGCTCGCCGCACAACCCCGGTGGACGCGTCTGGACAGCTGAGGAATTGCGCGGCGTTGCTGATTTCTGCGAGCGACATGATCTGCTGCTGGTGTCGGACGAGATTCACCATGATCTGGTGATGCCGGGTTTTCGTCACACACCCATGCCGCTCGCTGCCCCCGAAACCGAAGAGCGGCTTGTTATGCTGACGGCTGCATCCAAGACCTTCAACCTTGCGGGCACCCATTGCGGTAATGTCATTATCCCGGACGAGAACCTGCGCCGACAGTTTGGCGCAACACTTGCGGCGCTGGGCATATCGCCCAATTCCTTTGGCCTGCATGCGGTGACGGCGGCTTATTCGCCACAGGGCGCGGAATGGGTCGATGCGCTATGTGCCTATCTGGATGGCAATCGCAAGCTGTTTGACGATGGGGTGAATGCGATCCCCGGTCTGCGGTCCATGTCGCTGGAGGCCACATATCTTGCATGGGTCGACTTTGCGGCTACGGGTATGGATGTGGCAGAGTTCACCGCAAGGGTGGAACGCGAGGCGCAGATTGCCGCTAATCACGGGCCGACCTTTGGCACGGGTGGCACCAGTTTTCTGCGCTTCAACCTTGGCGCGCCGCGACCCGTCATCGAAGATGCGGTGGCGCGGTTGCAGCGGGCGTTTTCAGACCTGCAATAACGTCATGCACAGCCCCTGCGCATGTGCGCAGCTTGTTATCCTGCTAGTTTATGCGCAGATCAGGCAGCTAGCAAAAGGAGTTCACAAATGGGCCAACTGGTAAATGGCGAATGGTCAAGCGAATGGTATGACACCAGCAAGACCGGCGGCGCGTTCAAGCGCGATACGTCACGGTTTCGCAACTGGGTGACAGCGGATGGCAGCGCCGGCCCATCGGGCGAAGGCGGGTTCAAGGCCGAGGCGGGGCGCTATCATATATATGTGTCCTATGCCTGTCCCTGGGCGCATCGCACGCTGATTTTTCGTGCATTGAAAGGGCTGGACGGGCTGATTGATGTGTCGGCTGTCCACCCCGAGATGCTGGATGATGGCTGGACCTTCGCCACCGATTTCGATGGCGCGACAGGTGACAAGCTGCATGGGGCCAAGTTCATGCGCGAAGTCTACACCCGCGCGGACCCGCAGATTTCTGGCCGTGTGACAGTGCCAGTGCTGTGGGACAAGGCGCAGGGCAAGATCGTCTCGAATGAATCGGCCGAGATTATTCGCATGCTCAATTCGGCCTTTGACGGGCTGACTGGCAACACGGATGACTACTACCCCGAAAACCTGCGCAGCCAGATCGACGAGGTCAACGCGCGGATTTATGACGAGGTGAATAACGGCGTTTACAAATCCGGCTTCGCGACCACGCAAGAAGCCTATGAAAAAGCTGTTTATCCGCTATTCGAGGCGCTGGACTGGCTGGAAGAGCGCCTGAGTACACGCCGCTACCTGATGGGTGACACGCTGACCGAGGCAGATTGGCGCCTGTTCACCACCCTGGTGCGTTTTGACAGCGTGTATCACCTGCATTTCAAATGCAACCGCCGCAGGATTGTCGATTATCCCGCACTCTGGGCCTATACGCGTGATCTGTATCAGCACCCCGGTGTGGCGCAAACCGTGCGGATGGATCATATCGTGCGACATTATCATTACAGCCACGACACGATCAATCCCAACCGGATCATCCCGATCAATCCCGTGCTGGATTTCGATGCGCCGCATGACCGCGCTTCGCTTTGAAATGATCACATAAAAACGACTCCCCCTGAAGGTTTGCATGCGCTAGCGTGGCGAAAATTCTTCAGGGGGTGTTATGCGTATTCTTCCAGTAATGGCGGCTGCTCTGTCCGTGGGCCTTGCAACAGCCGCACAGGCCCAAAGTTGTGGTGGCAATTTTGGTGCGTTTGTGGACGGGCTGAAATCCGAAGCGGTCAGCCAGGGCTATGACCGCGCCCGGATCGACAGTTTCTTTCGCAATGTCCGGCAGGAACAAGCCGTGATCAACGCAGACCGTCGTCAAGGTATTTTTCAGCGCCCCTTTCTGGATTTCTCACGCGCGTTGATCTCGCAGGGGCGGATGACCAACGGCCAGCGTAATTTTGAACGCCAGCGCGCGGTGTTTGACCGCGCGCAACAGCAATATGGTGTGCAACCGGGCATCTTGCTGGCTTTCTGGGCCTTCGAGACCGATTTTGGCGCCGTGCAGGGCGACTTCAACACGGTAAACGCGCTGGTCACTTTGGCGCATGACTGCCGCAGGCCGGACTTGTTCCGCCCTCAGGTTTTCGCGGCGCTTGAAATGTATCGTCGCGGCATGTTGGACCCGGTGCAAACCCGTGGCGCATGGGCGGGTGAGATTGGCATGGTGCAGAAACTTCCCTCCGACATCATCAATTACGCAGTCGATGGCGATGGTGACGGGCGCATAGATCTGCAACGCTCTGCCCCCGATGCAATCCTGTCAGCGGCTGAGATGCTGCGCGCCAAGGGCTGGCGCGCGAATGAGCCGTGGATGCATGAGGTTGCGCTGCCGCAAGGATTGGATCTGACCCAAACCGGCATTCGAACCGAA
Source organism: Roseinatronobacter sp. (assembly GCA_007126715.1). Lineage (GTDB taxonomy): Bacteria > Pseudomonadota > Alphaproteobacteria > Rhodobacterales > Rhodobacteraceae > Roseinatronobacter. The sequence goes on along the minus strand of SLAT01000068.1, from coordinate 3,887 downwards.
ATGACCGTCAGCCAGTGGGAACAACTGGGTGTACGCCCCACACATGGGCGTTTGCCATCGGGCAATTTGCGCGCCTCGGTCATCGTGCCGCAGGGCCATCGGGGACCGGCATTCATGGTGTTCCACAACTTCCGGGTCCTGTTTGAGTGGAACCAGAGTTTCATCTACGTAACGACTGCGGCCTATTTTGCCACGCGCCTGTCAGGAGCACCGATCTATCAGGCCGGAAACCCCGAAACCGGCCTTAATCAGGATCAGATGCGCCAATTACAACAGCGACTTGTCCAGCGTGGGTTTGATGTCGGTGCCGTTGATGGCATCCTTGGGGCGAATACACGCGCCGCAGTGCAGGATGTGCAAGCCCAGCTTGGTTTACCGGCTGATGGTTGGCCGACCCCGCAACTGCTTGGAATGCTATGATCTGCCATTTGGCGCGCGGCAGATAAATTCTTCTTGGTTTCCATCTGATTTTCTTTCACTCTGACTGCGATCTGCGCGGTAGGATCGTAATTTGAATGCAATTGAAATTTTCGGAGATAAGAGCATGGGACGCAGGGATGACTTGATTGAGCGCTACGCGGATGATTTGCGCAAGAAATGCGGGGTCGAGCCTGACATGGATTTGCTGCGCAAAGTGACCATCGCATGCGGACCTTCAATTTACGATGCCGATGCAAGCACGGTTGCTGCCACACAACAGCATGAACTTGACACGGTTCGCCGGAACTTTTTGATGAAGAAGCTGGGTTTGGCCGACGGTCAGGAACTGCACGATGCAATTGACGCCGTGATCGAACAGTATGGCCGATCAGAGCGCAACAAGTATCGCGCAGTGGTCTATTATCTGCTTGCGCGCCATTTCGGCAAGGAGGCCGTGTTCGGCTGAGATTTGTGAACTGTCTAAATTTCAATCTTGTTTCGACTTGCCCGAATGCCGGTTGCTTGCGATATTGCGGCATCTGGTCAGGACGACCGGGGTCTGATTCTTCGTGTGACGTGAAGGCACATGGGTGAGTGGGGTTCCGGTGACTCGGAACCCCTATTTCAAGTCTTACTGACGCCTCATGCTAGCTGATACGCTAAGCGTTACGCCTGTTCTGAACTGTGTCGAAACGGATATTGTGGCCGCCACCTTGTATCGCTGACATGCTGCTGCCCCGAAACCGACCAATTCTTCTTGTGTAACAGAACAATGTTCGGCACGAGAGGGTGATGGGTTGAAACATGCGCTCACCAAGCCCAAATTGTGCTGCAAGAGCGCGCCGCAGGCGCGGCAGAGTTAAGGATAGACAGATGGATCAATCAAGCCGCTTCCCAGTATTGCCTTTGCGCGATATGGTGATGTTCCCGCATATGATCGTCCCGCTTTTTGTGGGGCGTGAAAAATCTGTTCGCGCGCTTGAGGCCGTGATGGCGGAGGATCGCCAGATCCTTCTGGTCGCGCAGAAAGATCATACACAGGAAAATCCTCAGGTATCTGATATTTTCACCGTCGGTGTTTTGGCAAACGTGTTGCAGTTGCTGAAGCTGCCCGATGGAACAGTCAAGGTGCTAGTCGAAGGCCGCAGCCGCGTGCAGATTGACGATTTCGTCGAGAATGACGATTTCTTCGAAGCGGTCGCGCGCGATTTCCCCGAAGAAGAAGGTGATGCGCAATCCATAAAGGCGCTGATGCGTGCCGTGCAGACGGAATTCGAACGCTATGCGAAGATGCGCAAAAACGTGCCGGATGAAGCCCTCGCCGCTATTGCAGAGGCCGAGGATGCGATGGTCCTTGCAGACCTTGCCGCAGGCCATCTGGGCACGAATGTTGCCGAGAAGCAGAAATTGCTGGAAGCTGGAAATACCTCTGATCGGCTGGAAAAAATATATGCGCTGATGCAAGGCGAACTTTCGGTCCTTCAGGTGGAGCGCAAGATCAAGACGCGCGTGAAAAGCCAGATGGAACGCACGCAGCGTGAATATTATTTGAATGAGCAGATGAAAGCCATTCAAAAAGAACTTGGCGATGGCGAAGACGGTCAGAACGAATTGACCGAACTCGAAAACCGTATCAACGCGACCAAATTCAGCAAAGAAGCACGCGCCAAGGCGGATGCCGAGCTGAAAAAGCTGAAAAACATGTCGCCCATGTCTGCCGAAGCGACTGTTGTGCGCAATTACCTGGACTGGATGCTGTCGATCCCCTGGGGTGTAAAAAGCCGCGTCAAGAAAGACCTTGGCCGCGCGCAAGAGGTGCTGGACGCAGATCACTACAGTCTGGACAAGGTCAAGGAACGCATCGTCGAATATCTGGCCGTTCAGGCACGCAGCCAGAAGCTGAAAGGCCCGATCATGTGCCTTGTTGGCCCTCCGGGTGTGGGCAAGACCTCTCTGGGCCGCTCGGTTGCGCGGGCGACAGGGCGTGAATTCATCCGCATCTCTCTGGGCGGCGTGCGCGACGAATCCGAGATCCGTGGTCACCGGCGCACCTATATCGGGTCCATGCCGGGCAAGATCATTCAGGCGCTGAAAAAGGCCAAGACAACGAACCCGCTTATCCTGCTCGACGAGATTGACAAGATGGGTCAGGATTTCCGGGGCGACCCGGCCTCGGCCATGCTCGAAGTGCTTGATCCAGAACAGAACGCAACTTTCGTCGACCATTATCTGGAAGTGGAATATGACCTGTCCAACGTCATGTTCCTGACGACGGCGAACTCATACAACATGCCCGGGCCATTGCTGGACCGGATGGAGATTATTCCGCTCTCTGGCTATACCGAGGACGAGAAGCTGGAAATCGCCAGACGCCATCTGTTAAGCAAATCCTTCAAGAACCACGGTTTGCGCAAGGGTGAGTTGACGATATCAGACGCAGCGATCACCGAAATCCTGCGCCGCTACACGCGCGAGGCTGGCGTGCGTAATTTGGAGCGTGAGCTGAACAAGATTGCCCGCAAGGCCGTCACCAAAATTGTCAGGAAAGAGACTGACAAGGTGATCGTCGCGCGTGACAACCTGTCGGACTTCCTTGGAGTGCCGCGCCATCGGTTTGGCCTTGCAGAGAAGGAAGACCAGATCGGTGTGGTCACTGGCCTTGCCTGGACACAGGTGGGCGGCGATCTTTTACAGATCGAGGCGCTTCGACTGCCCGGCAAGGGGCGGATGAAAACGACCGGTAAACTGGGCGATGTGATGAAGGAGTCGATTGACGCGGCAAGTTCTTTCGTGCGCTCGATCGCCCCAGAGATCGGGGTGAAGCCGCCGCGCTTTGACCGGCTGGATATTCACGTCCATGTGCCCGAAGGTGCAACGCCAAAGGACGGGCCAAGCGCGGGTATTGCGATGGTGACATCCATCGTATCGGTGCTGACGCAAATCCCTGTGCGCAAGGATATCGCCATGACAGGCGAGGTTACCTTGCGTGGCAATGTTCTGGGAATTGGCGGACTGAAGGAGAAACTTCTGGCAGCACTGCGCGGCGGGATCAAGACGGTTCTTATCCCGGAAGAAAACGCCAAGGACCTGCCGGAAATCCCCGACAATGTGAAGAATGGCCTGACCATCATTCCGGTCAGCGATGTGCGCGATGTCCTGCGACATGCCTTGGTTCGCCAGCCAACCGCAATTGAATGGGATGAAGAAGCCGAAGATGCCGCACGGCAGGCGCTTCTGACCAGCAAGGGTGATGCTGACACATTGCGCGCCCCGCACTAAGGCGGCGTGCCCCGCAAATTGATCCTGCCGCTGTTTCAGACGGCGGCAGGATTTGACCGATACGCCCCTTTATGAAGGGGTTGCGCCTGATATGACCGCAGAGTATAGCGCGTCGGAACGGGGGCGATTAGCTCAGTGGTAGAGCGCTTCGTTCACATCGAAGATGTCAGCGGTTCAAATCCGTTATC
>SLAT01000319.1 GCA_007126715.1 Roseinatronobacter sp. | reverse complement strand
TTCCGCGCTGGGTGCCTCGCCCCACCGCCCGCGAGCCCATAAAGCTGTACCGGGCATCTTGTGTCAGTTGCCGAGCATTAGACAGCCGAGCTGTGGCCCGCCTTGTCCATCGCGTATTCGTCAAACATAGTTGCGATCATCCGGGTCAGGGGGCGGCCCTCTAGGGTAATTTCCAAAGACTCCGCTGTCCTTTTAACAAATTGACCAAAGCGCTGGGCGGTGTGGTCCATCAACTCGTCCAGGGTGGCGGCATCTGCACCGAAGGTTTCGATCAATTCGCTCCGTGACAGCCGGAAATCACACATGAGCACTTCTATTGCGCGTGCACGCCAGATATCGGCGGGGGTAAAGGCATGGCCGCGTGTGGTTGCGAACTCTCCGGCCTCGACGAATTTCTTCCATGCGGCTGTGGCCGGCGCATTCTGGGCAAAGCCTTGTGGAAAGCGCGAGATCGAAGATGCGCCAAGCCCGACCAGCACAGGCGATGTGTCATCGGTATAGCCTTGGAAATTGCGCCGCAATTTCCCTTCTCTGGCCGCTTTCGACAACCCGTCATGGGGCCGGGCGAAATGGTCGATGCCAATTTCGTCATACCCGTCCCAGAGCAACAATCTGCGCGCCGTCTCAAACAGTTCAAGCCGTTCTTCAGGGCGGGGCAAAGTATCTGAAGGGATCATCTGCTGGCGTCGGGCCATCCAGGGCACATGGGCATACCCGTAAAGTGCAATCCTGTCAGGGTTAAGCGACATCAGCTTCTGGACCGAGTCGGCCATGCGGCGCTGCGTCTGGTTGGGCAGGCCATATAGAATATCCGCATTCAGGCTTTTGATGCCGCGCGCACGAATCGCGTCGGCAGTAGATTTGGTGATCTCGAAGCTCTGATCGCGCCCGATAATGCCCTGAATTTCTGGGTCAAAATCCTGCACGCCGATAGAGGCGCGGGTCAACCCGGCTTCCGCCAAGGCGTCAAGGCGCTCGTCGTCAACCTCGTTGGGGTCGATCTCGACCGAGAACTCTCCACCTTCGGCCAGTGGCGCAATGTCAAACACCTGTGCTGCAAGCGCGCGCATCGATTCGGGCGGCAACATGGTGGGTGTTCCGCCACCCCAATGCAGCCGCGACAGGCGCACGCCCTCGGGCAGGATTCGGCGGAATGCTTCCAACTCGACCCGGAGCGATTCGGCATAAGCGAGAACCGGCGCGTCCGTGCTTGTCCCCTGTGTACGGCAAGCGCAGAACCAACAAAGCCTGCGGCAGAACGGCACATGAAGATATAGCGATATTGCGCTTCCGGGCTGGATTTGTTGAACCCAACGTGCGAAGAGTTCCCCTGACAGATCAGAGGAAAACTGAGGAGCGGTTGGATAGCTGGTGTACCGGGGTACACGAGCGTCAAACAAACCTAGCTCTGAAAGTTGCTTTAGATGCGACATGGGGTTACTTTTATCCTCGCTAACTAGAAACACCTTGATACAGATCAAATCAGATGCCCAGAGCTACCCAGAAAATCCAGACGATTTCACAAGAGTGTGGCGATTGTCCGATACGCCATCGTGCTGTTTGTGCCAGGTGTGAGTCTGATGAACTCAACTTGCTTGAGCAGATCAAGTATTACCGCAGTTTTGAGGCTGGCCAAACGGTTGTTTGGGCGGGTGACAAAATGGATTTCGTCGCTTCGGTTGTGACTGGAATCGCGACGCTTAGCCAAACGATGGAGGATGGGCGTCGCCAGATGGTTGGCCTGCTTCTGCCATCTGATTTCGCGGGGCGTCCGGGGCGCGAAACTTCCGCCTATGACGTGACCGCCGCGACGGATCTGGTGATGTGCTGTTTTCGCAAGAAACCCTTTGAGGAGTTGATGCTTCGCACACCTCATATTGGTCAGCGCCTGCTGGAAATGACGCTGGATGAACTGGACGCTGCGCGAGAGTGGATGCTGCTGCTGGGGCGCAAGACCGCGCGTGAGAAGATTGCGAGTCTGATCTGCATTATCGCCCGCCGCGATGCGTCCTTGCAACTTAATGCCACGGATGCAGAGTTGCGCTTTGATCTGCCACTGACCCGAGAAGCGATGTCAGAATATCTGGGCCTGACGCTGGAGACTGTCAGCCGTCAGGTATCGGCCTTGCGTAAGGAAGGGCTGATCATAACAGAGGGCAAGCGCCAGATCGTCATTCCTGATTTCGATAGGCTTCTGGAAGAAACCGGCGACGATTCAGATGGTGGGTTTCTGGTCTGAACTGGCCTGTGGCTGTCACCGTCAGGTATGGGTAAACCAGTGCGTTACTCGTCCTGAACATCTCGATCGCTGAGCATTGCGTGCAGGCTGTCGAGCTGTTGCGCCCCTGCATTTGTACATTGGGCTTCAAAGGCACGATACAGTGCCAAGACCTGTTGGCCTGTGTCAGTCAGAACCGCGCCACCACCACCAGGCCCGCCCCGCGTGCTTTCCACCACCGGGTCGCGGAACATGGAATTCAACGTGCCAATCAATTCCCACGCGCGCTTATAGCTCATGTTCATCTCGCGCCCGGCCGCCGCGATAGAGCCGCAGCGGTCAATGCGTTCAAGAAGTTCAGCTTTTCCAGGGCCGATCATCCCGTCTTTGCCAAAGACGATGCGGATACGAAGCGCCGGGTGTGGGGGACGGTTTGAATGTGACATCATGGCGACAGGAATGCGCGATCTTGCGGCGCTGCGCAAGTGTCAGCTTGGCGCCTGAACACGGTCCGGGATGCCCTCGTTACATTGCGCCCACGACCGCTTTTGCCAAAGTTTTTGCGCTTTGTCGTACAGGGTCGGCTGTCGGCAAGCCGGTGGTCTCTTCAATCTGCCGGATGGCTGTTTCAGCCTCGCTTTGGGACAGTCGCGCTGTGTTCAGCGCAATTGCGACCACTTTGGCCGGCGTCAAGGCACCGGCGGCGCGCGCCACCGCCTCATTCAGGGCAATCACATCGCGCAAGGGCGGAATGCGCACACTGTCCAGTTCATCCAGTGTCTCCATCCCGGCGCGGTGGCATAGCACCATATGCGTGCACGCACTGCCGCGCATCAAGGGCAGGGTCGCCGTGCTGCCCGGATGCAGGAGAGAGCCTTGCCCCTCAACCACGACAATCCTGTGACTGGCCGCTTCAAGCACCATACGTTCGACCGCGCCGCCCGCATGATCGACGCGGATCGCATCAAGCGGGATGCCTCGGCCGGTGATGGCGATACCCGTCTGTCCCGTGGCAAGAAATGCTGCATCATGACCCATATCCTGCAAACTGCGGGCCAGTTCCAGCCCGGCCGTCATTTTGCCGATGGCCATATCCGTGCCCACCATCAAGACGCGTGTGTTATTCAATGCGGCCGCACGTGCCATTGAGATGGGGGGCGCGTCGCCTTGAGGTACGCGCAAATCCCAGACCCATTGGCCGGGGCGCAGACGGTCGGCAAACATGGGCTGCAAGCGGTCATGCATGCCGTTGACAAGGCTCATGCCTCCGGCAATCGCCTGTTCCAGCACCGCGACCCATGCCTGCGGCAAGCGCCCACCAGAAGGTGCAGTGCCCAGCACCAGAACCTGCGCGCCAAGGGCCTGCGCCTCGGCCAGAGTGGCGATGATCGGCACATTGCTGTCCAGCGTGCACAGCTCGCGCACGCGCTTGCCTGCCTGCGTGCTGTCGATGACAGCCACAACCGGATTGCGGCCATATCGCAAGATGCCCTCGGCCATCTTGGCGTTCAGGCTGCCCATCGTGGCCTCGGCGAACAGTGCAATGGGTTGGGTTGGGTCAAGCATGCAACGTGCCTCCGTGGCCGGGCTGGTCTGCGGGCAGGGTTATGCCATGTTCAAATGGCGCGCCTGTCGCGGGGTCTGGGTCAAGGTTCAGGTGGGAATCAAGGTCGATATAGTCGAACAATGCCGAAAGCGACGCGCCTGCAGCGATGGACACCGAACTCTCGCCCATGCAGCCGATCATGGTTTTCAGCCCATATGCCCGGGCCGTGGCGACAATGCGCAGCGCTTCGGTGATCCCGCCGCATTTCATCAGCTTCAGGTTCACCCCGTCGACGCAATGGGCGAAGGCCGGAATGTCATTGGAAAAGCGGCAGGATTCGTCAAGGAATATGGGCAAGGCGCGCTTCTCGAACAATTCGGGCAACTGGTCTTCCGCCCCCTGAACCAGTGGCTGTTCAACATATTCCACGCCCCTTGCTGCCAGCCAGTCCATCATGTGGCGCGCATCCGCCAGAGACCACCCGCCATTGGCATCGACCCGAAGCGCAGCACCGCTGCCCGCCGCCGCCTCGTGCACAGCGGCGAACATGGCCTTGTCAGCCTCTATCCCGTCATTGCTGCCCAGCTTGATCTTTAGCGCCTTTGCTCCCCGCGCCAGCAATAGCGGCACGCGCTCGCGCACTACTTCGGGCGGGTTGATGCCTACTGTCAGCGAAGACACGACGCCTCGCCGCGCCAGCCCCAACAGGTGGTAAAGCGGCATATCCGCCTGCTTGGCGCGCAAGTCCCAAAGTGCCATATCCAGCGCCGCCAATGCGCAGGCACCGACATCGCCCATATGGGCGCGCGCCCAGATATCATGGATCGCACCGTCCAGACCGCCTGCGCAAAACCTTTCAAGCTGCGCGCGCCCTTCTGCCACGCTGGCCGCGCCCTCGGTGTCGCCCGGAGCCATTTCGCCCCAGCCGGTCAGCGCGCCGTCGCTCACGGACACAAACAGATTCTCGCCGCCCAGAATCTCGCCGCGTGAAATGCGCAAGGGGAAGCGTTTTTTCAGATACAGGGCATGAAATTCAACCTTCATGACACGCCTTTCAGAAACGCGGTCAGATTGTCCGACAGCGCGTCCGAGACATAGCCGCCCTCTTGCACCAGCACCAGTGGCAGGCCAAGCCCTGCAATCGCCTCTGCCATCGCCTGAAAGCCCGGCGTGGTGATTGCCAACCCCTTGAACGGGTCGTCAATATGCGCGTCCAGCCCCAGCGCCACGACAATCACATCGGCCCCAAAGGCGCGGATGCGCGCCAGTGCTGTGTCGAGGGTTTTCATATACTCTGCGTCCCCAGTCCCGCGGGGCAAGGGCAGGTTCAGGTTATAACCCATCCCGCGCCCCTCACCGCGTTCTTGCGCAGCGCCCCAGAAGAACGGATAAAAGCGGTCGGGGTCCGCGTGCAGCGAGATGGTCAGCACATCATCGCGGGCATAGAAAATGCCTTGGGTGCCATTGCCATGATGCACATCGACATCCAGAATGGCGGGCCGCAGACCATTCGCGCGCAGGCGTTCGGCAGCAATGCCAGAGTTGTTCAGAAAGCAGAACCCCCCCGCCAGATCCGTGAAGGCATGATGACCGGGCGGGCGCGAGAGGACATAGACCGCGCCCTCGCCACCTGCCACAAGATCAGCGCCGGTGATGGCCGATTGCGCAGACCAATACGCCGCTTCCCATGTATGCGCCCCAATCGGGCAGGATGTGTCGGTCTGATGATAGCCCGCCTGACCCAGCGCCGATTTGGGGTAATTGTTATGGCGGTCGGCGGGGTGGATATTCGGGATCACCTCTGGCCCTGCATCGGGGATGCGCTGCCAGCGGGTGTAGATATTTTGCAGGAAATACAGATATTCCGCGCTGTGGATAGCGGCAATCGGGCCTAGCCCCGCGTCATGCGGTGATTGAAACTGGCACCCTGCCGCCTGTGCCCCGGCCATAAGGCGCGCTATGCGTTCGGGCGCTTCGGGGCTGGGATAGGTTTTCCCATTGGCCATGTAATGCTGCGGGTCATGCAGGCTTTGGCGGTCGTCGAATATGGCTTTCATGCAGTCCTCTTGATCAGTTCTGCCACGCGCTGCGGGCCAAGGCGCATTTCCTGCATGCCGGATGCAGGCTTGAACCCCAGCCGCTGGTAGAATTGTTGTGCCGAATGGCTGTGGTCATAAACCGCAAGTTTCAGCCATGTTGCTTGCCAGAGTGCTGCGCCATCGCGTGCCACTTGCACCAACAACCTTGCGCCCAGACCTTGCCCGCGCGCCTGTGCACTGACCCACAGGTCAGAGATATAGATCCCCGCCGCACCGCGCACGGTCGAGAAGACAGGGCTATACAGCGCCGCCCCAAGGGTCTTGTCACCTTGCAGCGCCAAAAGCCCCTGTGCGGCGGGTGGCATACCCAGAACCGCCCGGCTGAGTGCGGCGCTGTCGGTGGTGTAATCCTCTGAAATATCGGCGCTCAATGCGCGCAAGGCCGCCTCTAGCCGCGTCACGTCTTCGGGGTGGCTCACTTTGCGAAAGATCATCACATCATCCCGCATTGATCTGCCCCGCGCCCTTTAGCCCCAGTGTTGCGCGCACCTGATCGGGGGACATGACGCTGCGGCCAAGCCGTTCCACGATCTCTCGGATTTTCATCACCTGTTCGGCATTCGAGCGTGCAAGCTGGCCGCGGGCGATGGTCAGGCTGTCTTCCAGCCCCACGCGCACATGCCCGCCCATCGCCGCCGATTGGGTAATCAGCGGCATCTGGAACCGCCCCGCCGCAAGCACGGAAAACAGGTAATCATCCCCGAACAGCTTGTCGGCGATGCGTTTCATATGGGTCAGGTTTTCCGCATCCGGCCCCATGCCGCCCAGCACGCCGAATACGAACTGGATGAAATAGGGCGGCTTTATCAGCCCGCGATCTGCAAAATGGCGCAGCATATAGAGATGGCTCAGATCATAGCATTCAAACTCGAACCGCGCGCCGCGCTCGGCCCCAAGGGTGGTCAGGATACGGGCAATGTCGCGCGGCGTGTTCTTGAACACCAGATCATCAGTGT
>SLAT01000187.1 GCA_007126715.1 Roseinatronobacter sp. | reverse complement strand
TTTGCACTGATCTTATCGATTTGATGCTGCATGCCATGCAGGGTGGAGACGACAGGATTACCGGCCAGCATTTCCTTGAGCCACGCATTATCTTGCCGGAAATGACGTAAAAACGTCTTTATGCAGGTGCAGAAAAACGTCATTTCTGGCGCAAAAACATGTGCGACAGATTGACCGAATCTGCGCCCAGATGCACGGTCCGTCACAACAAGTCACCAAGGATGCTGATGATGGACTTCGCACTGAACCAGATGACCGCCCCGAACCTGAGCCTGAGGGACTTCCTTGATCTGGCGCACGATCTGGGATGCGTTGGCGTTGAGTTGCGAAATGACATGGCGGGGCTCGGACGCGCGCTCTTTGACGAGCTGTCACCAGAGCAGGCGGGCGAGATGGTACGCGCACGTGGTTTGCGGTTTCTCGGACTGAGCCAAGTCTATCCTTTCAACAGCTGGGATGACGCGCGCGAAGCCGAAGTGGCTGCGCTGATTGACACCGCAAAGCGGGCAGGTGCCGAAACGATCAGCTTGATCCCGCGCAATGATGGCACCGGCGGGGCCGAGGGTGAACGGCAGGCCAATCTTCGCGTGGCGCTGAAGGCGTGCTATCCGATGCTTGTCGCCGCTGACATGGTCGCGTTGGTCGAGCCATTAGGGTTTGGAAGATCATCGCTGCGTTCCAAACAGGAATTGGTCGAGATGATCGCTGCACTGAAGATGGAAGACCGGTTCCTGATTGTGCACGACACATTCCACCACACGCTTGCAGATGGCGGGCCGTTCTTTGCTGCACAGACAGGGATTGTTCATATTTCTGCTGTGGTCGATCCGACTCTGAGCGTAGATCAGATGGAAGACGAGCATCGTGTCCTGATCGATGGGCAGGACCGATTGGGGAATATAGACCAGATCGCAGCGCTGATTGATGCGGGCTATAAGGGTACATTCAGCTTTGAGTGTTTCTCGCCCCAGACGCAGGCACTGCCTGATCCAGCTACTGCACTGCGCCAGTCATTCGATTTCATTTCCGCACAACTTCAGGCCAAGGCGGCCTGAGCGGAAAGAAACTCCGGCAGAGGAACAGGTGCGCCGGACACCATCACTGGGAGGAACCAGACATATGAAAAAGACCCTTCTTGCTGCCACGGCGGCGACTGCGCTCATGGCATCGGCCGCCCATTCGCAGAATATCGGTGTCAGCATGGCGCTGTTCGATGACAACTTCCTGACCGTTCTGCGCAACGGGATGATCGACATGGCCGCCGGAATGGACGGCGTGACCCTGCAGGTTGAAGACGCGCAGAATGACGTGGCGCGCCAGCTCGACCAGATCAACAATTTTGTTGCCTCCGGTGTTGATGCGATTATCGTCAACCCTGTTGATACCTCGGCGACCGTCGCGATGAGCAACGCCGCCGCTAGCGCCGGTGTCCCACTGGTCTATGTGAACCGTCAGCCGATCAATGTGGATGAGCTTCCGGAAAACCAGGCTTTCGTCGCTTCCAACGAGATCGAGTCTGGCACTCTTGCAGCGTTTGAAGCCTGCAAACTGCTGCGTGCAGAAGGCAAGGGCGATGGCGCGAATATCTACATCATGATGGGCGAGTTGTCGAACCAGGCAGCGATCCAGCGCACCAAGGATTTCGATGATGTCATCGGAATGGACATGTGCAACTTCATGAACGTCATTGACCGCCAAACCGCCAATTGGTCGCGTGACGAAGCACGCAACCTTATGACCAACTGGTTGTCTTCCGGCGATCAATTCGATGCGGTCCTGGCCAACAATGATGAAATGGCACTTGGTGCGATTCAGGCCATGAAAGCAGCCGGCATCTCAATGGAGTCCGTCATCGTTACTGGTGTTGATGCCACGCAAGATGCACTCGCTGCTTTGCAGGCAGGCGATCTGAATGTCACCGTTTTCCAGAATGCTGCTGGTCAAGGCGCGGGCGCTCTGGAAGCGGCTATCGCGCTGGCCGCGGGAGAGACTGTTGCCTCGAAAGTCTATGTGCCTTTTGAACTGGTCACCCCTGACAATGTCGGTGACTTCCTGAGCGCCAACTGATCGGACACAAGATCGGACTGGCCGACGAAGGGGCGGTGCCTGTGTGCCGCCCCACACTCAAAGACTGGCAATGCGCGGGAGAGAGAACATGGCAGAAGCAACTGTTGGAGTCGGGGGTCTGAAATACGACCACAAGAAACGCTACCGACCACCAGAACTGAATGTCTTTCTGGCACTCATCCTGATTGTCGGGGTTTTCGAGTTACTTGGGCAAATGCTGCCCTATATGAACGGTCAGAGTTTCCTTTTCGATACGCAAGGTCGCTTTGGGTCGATATTCAACGAAGCGCGCCTCCAGATCATCATCTTGCAGGTCGCCATTATCGGCATCATCGCACTCGGCGTCACGCAGGTAATCATCACGGGCGGGATTGACCTGTCATCCGGCTCGATCGTCGGGGCAACCGCGATGATCGCCATGAGTTTTGCGCAAGTGGCAGAGGTTAACGGCAACCCCCACACGCGCGCGGTGTTCTTTGAACAGGGATGGCTCGATCTGCCTGTTCTCATACCTGTGCTGGTCGGACTGGCCTGCGGGTTGCTGGCTGGTCTTGTGAATGGGGTGCTGGTTGCCTACACGCGCATACCGCCTTTCATTGCAACTTTGGGCATGATGGTTGCGGCGCGTGGTGTGGCAAAGTGGTGGACCAAAGGGCAACCTGTGTCTTTCCCGACGGAAAGCTATGCCGCCATCGGTTCAGGCATGATGCCGGTGTATATCTTCATTGGGCTGGCGGTCCTGTTCTACCTGATCATGCGCCATACGGTCTATGGCAAGCATACTTATGCGATCGGTTCCAACATGGACGCTGCTCGGATGTCCGGGATCAATGTGCAGCGCCACCTCACTCTGGTTTACACCATCGCCGGAGGACTGGCTGCGATTGCAGCGATCGTGTTGAGTTCGAAGAACCTGACTGCACAAGCTGGTATGGGCGTGATGTACGAGCTTGATGCAATTGCCATGGCTGTGATCGGGGGCATTTCCCTGCAGGGCGGGCGCGGCTCGATTATCGGCACATGTCTGGGGGCGTTGATCTTTGGGGTGATCATCTCGGGTTTCACCTTCCTTCGTCTGGACGCTTATTACCAGGAAATGGCCAAAGGCGCGATCATCGTAGGTGCGGTTGTATTGGACCAGTGGCGTCAACGCCGCGCGGCCAATCGGATGTAAGGGGAACGAAGATGAGTGAGTATATTCTCGAAACCCGCAACTTGACCAAGCATTACGGCGGCGTTCACGCTCTTGAAGAGGCAAGTTTTGCGATCCGCAAAGGTGAGCATGTCGCCATCATGGGCGATAACGGGGCAGGCAAATCGACCTTCGTGCGTCAAATCACCGGTGTCGAACGCCCCACGCGCGGCGAGATCCATTTCGATGGTCAGAAGGTAGAGTTTGCAGGCCCCATCGAGGCGCGCGAGGCTGGTATCGAAGCCGTGTTCCAGACCCTCGCGCTGGCTGACCATCTCGATGTTCCCGATAATCTGTTCCTTGGACGCGAGAAAACAAAATGGAATTGGCTGGGTCCATTCCGGCGGCTGGATTACAAGGCCATGCATGCCGACACGCTCGCTGCGCTGGAAAAAACCGGCGTAAAGATTCCGTCCATTCGTAACACCATTCAGTACATGTCGGGTGGGCAGCGGCAATGCGTGGCGATTGCACGCACCGCAACTTTCCATTCGAAACTGACAATCATGGACGAACCGACAGCTGCCCTGGGCGTGCAGGAAACTGCACAGGTCGAGAACATCGTACGCACGCTGAAAGAACAGGGCGAGCCACTGATCCTGATCAGCCATAATATGCGACAGGTCATGGATTTATGTGATCGGATCGTGGTGTTCCGGCGCGGTCGGATATGTGCAAATCTGATTGCCAAGGATGTGACCGGCGAAGAGGTCGTTGCCTATATAACCGGCGCAAAGACACAACCTGATTACAGTGTCGAGGGCGCAGTATGATGGAGCATGGAACCACCCATGCTCTGATCCTCGGTGGAACTCAGGGCTTGGGGTTGGCTATTGCGCGCAAGCTGAAGGCAGAGGGCTGCACTAAACTGGTGATTACTGGACGCGACAGCAAAAAAGGTTCGGCGGTCGCTGCGGAACTGGACGCTTCGTTCATGGCGACGGATCTTGGTGACACGGTCGCGACGGTCGCGACGGTAGACCATGCCGCCGACCAACTTGGCAGGATTGATGCGCTTGTGGTCGCAGGTGCCCTGACAGATCGAGGCTCTGTGCTCGATACTACGCCTGATCTGTGGGACCGGATGATGATCGCCAATGCCCGCACACCCTTTTTTGCATTACAGCGCGTCGCGCAGCGTGCGATTTCCGAAGGCCATAGCGCCAGTGTAGTCAATATCCTCTCGATGGTGGTGCATTGTGGGCAGTCCTTCCTGGCCCCTTATTCTGCGTCCAAGGCAACTTTAGCCAATGTCACGCGAAATGCGGCGCAAGCTCTGCGGACGCATCAGATAAGGGTGAATGGGATTAATTGCGGATGGATGGATACGCCGGGCGAGGATGCAACGCAGCGCCGCCATCATGGTGCTGATGATGACTGGCTTGTACGCGCCGAGGCTGCACAGCCCTTCGGTATGCTGGTAAAACCTGCGCATGTAGCTGGCCTTGCCAGTTATATGCTGAGCAAAAGTTCAGGCGTCATGACAGGGGCGCTGGTCGATTTCGATCAGAACATTGCCGGGGCCTATCCAGAATAGCATGCCTCATGATCTCTCTAAACAGACAACAAGGATAAACACATGACACGTTTTGCTGTTCTTGGCGCCGGCCGTATCGGCCAGGTCCATGCCCGCGCGATTGCCTCGGTCGAAGGGGCAGAACTGGTGGCCATTGCAGACCCCGTTGTGACCGCGGCGGAAGCTGTGGCTCTGAAATACGGATGCGATATCCGCACCATCGAGACGATAGAGGCATCGAGCGATGTGGATGCTGTCGTCATTTGCACACCGACCGACACACATGCCGACCTGATCGAGCGTTTCTGCCGTGTGGGCAAGGCGGTCTTTTGCGAAAAGCCCGTTGATCTGGATGTGGGCCGGGTGCGTGACTGTCTGAGCGTCGTCGAGGCAACCAAGGGCCGCGTCATGCTGGGATTCAATCGTCGGTTTGACCCGGATTTTGCAGCGCTCAAGGCAGCGCTTGATGCCGGTCGCATCGGAAAGGTTGAGATGATCACCATCACCAGCCGTGATCCTGGTGCCCCCCCTGCAGACTATATTACGCGCTCAGGCGGGATCTTCCGCGATATGACCATCCATGATTTCGACATGGCGCGCTGGCTTCTGGGCGAGGAAGTCGAAACCGTCATGGCGCAGGCCTCGGTGCTGACCGATCCCGAGATCGGGCGCCTCGGCGATTATGACAGTGTGAATGTCATCCTGCGCACTGCCAGCGGCAAACAGGCCATCATCACCAATTCGCGCCGCGCGACTTATGGCTACGACCAACGCATCGAAGTTCTGGGCGAAACCGGGATGCTGGCGGCAAAGAACCAGCATGAAGCGAATATTCAGATCGCTGATGCGCAGGGCTTCCATGATGCGCCGCTGCTGAATTTCTTCATGTCGCGCTACACGGCCGCCTATGCAGCGGAAATCGCGGCTTTCGTTGCGGCGCTGCGGGACGGGACGCCTATGCCTACAACAACATTCGACGGGCTTCAGGCGTTGGAATTGGCGGATGCCGCGTTGCGTTCGGCTGAAAGCGGTCAGGCCATAACGATGGAAGTGTCGGGCAACAGGGCTGCCGCCTGAGCATTGCTTTGAGCCATCGAAATATTGGTGATCCTGTCTGGCTGCAGAAACTGCCGTTCAGACAGGATCACCCATCCGATCTGTTAAAAACTCGCTCAGTTTTTTGGAAGCAACAACGATGACCCGTTACGCCCTTCGTGTCCAATGCATCAGCCGCCGCGGGATTGTCGCGGCGATTTCCGGCTTTCTGGCGGAACATGGTTGCAACATAACAGACAGCTCGCAATTCGATGATGCTGCCACCGGCAATTTCTTCATGCGCATCAGTTTCCAGTCCGAGCAGGGCAAGGATCTGGCCGCATTGGGCGAGAGCTTCGCCCCTGTCGCCGAAGCCTTCAGTATGACCTCGGAGTTCTTTGACGAGACACAAAAGCGCAAGATCGTCGTCATGGTGTCGCGTTTCGGCCATTGCCTGAATGATCTGCTCTACCGCTCCCGTATTGGCGCGTTGCCCATCGAGATCGTGGCGGTGATCTCGAACCATATGGATTATCAGAAAGTGGTGGTGAATCAGGACATTCCGTTTCACTGCATCAAGGTCACGCGGGAAAACAAACCCGATGCCGAGGCGCGCATCCTGTCCGTCGTAGAGGAGACCGGCGCAGAGCTGATCGTGCTTGCGCGCTACATGCAGGTCCTGTCGGATGCGATGTGCGCGAAGATGTCCGGGCGGATCATCAATATCCACCACTCTTTCCTGCCTTCGTTCAAAGGGGCCAACCCCTACAAGCAAGCGTTCGAGAAAGGCGTGAAACTGATCGGGGCTACCTCGCATTATGTGACGGCCGATCTGGACGAAGGCCCGATCATCGAACAGGACACCGTGCGTGTGACACATGCGCAATCGCCGGAAGATTATGTTTCGCTCGGGCGCGATGTCGAGGCGCAGGTGCTCGCGCGCGCCGTGCATGCCCATGTTCGTGGCCGTGTTTTTCTGAACGGCAGCAAGACTGTAGTCTTCCCTGCTTC
>SLAT01000147.1 GCA_007126715.1 Roseinatronobacter sp. | reverse complement strand
GATTTCCCATCCCATCTGGGTCTGCGGCAGATCGCCCACATGCTCGGACAAATGCGGCCATGCGCCTTTGGTATGGGCGATACGTTTGAAGGTATAGTAGTTCAGCCCCAGCCAGTCGAGGGGCTGGCGGATTGTGGCCATGTCCTCCTGCCAGCCTGTGGGCAGATGCGGCTCCAGCCCCTGCAGCACATCTGCCGGATACGCGCCCTTGCACATCGCGCCCAGAAACCAGCGGTTATAGATGCCGTCATAGAGTTGGGCGGCGGCCTTGTCCTCGGGGCTGTCGGTCAGGGGCAGGGCGTATTCGAAATTGCACACTGCACCCAGATTGCCCATGCCGAGCGCGCGCATGGCTTGCATGGCGCGACCGTGGGACAGGCCGACATGATGCATCGCCCGCGCGGTCGCGCGAATGTCGCGCAGCCCTGGTGCTTGCGCACCCATGAAATGCGACAGCCAGCCGACGCACCAGGGCTCGTTGATTGGCGCGGCCGACCACATGCGGTCGCCGATGCGGCGGCAGAGGATATCGGTGTAATCGGCAAACCATCCGGCAATGTCGCGATTGCGCCAGCCGCCGAGGTCATTGAGCGCCGAGGGCAATTCCCAGTGATAGAGCGTCAGCGCCGGTTTCAGCCCGCGCGCCAGCATCCCGTCCACCAGCCGGTCATAGAAATCCAGCCCTTCGGTATTCACCGCCCCGCGCCCCTCTGGCAACACGCGCGCCCAAGATGTTGAAAAGCGGTACAGGTCAAAGCCCGCATCCGCGATCAGGTCCAGATCCTGCGCCCAATGGGTGTAGTGGTCACAGGCGCACGCGCCATTTTCAGCGCGGACCACATTTCCGGGAGTGGCGGCGAAATCGTCCCAATGGGTGCGCCCGGCATTGCCGAACCCGTGCCCTTCGATCTGATAGGACGACGTGGCGGTGCCGAACAGGAAATCGGCAGGGAAATCGGCGCGTGAGAATTGAAGCCCACTCATCTTGACGCTGGTCCAGTCGAGGCCCCCAGCACAAGCGAGGTTTCCATCAACTCGGTCAAAGGGCCGCAATCGGGGTCAGTCACCAGTTGCAGCAGCATTCTTGCCGCGCGACGCCCCGCTTCGCGGACCGAGGATTGCGTGGCGGTGAACATTGGCACGTCTCCGTCATTGGGCAGATAAGACAATTCGTCATCATGTGTCACAACCGATACGTCGCGCCCAAGTTTCAGCCCAAGGTCAGAAAATCCGCGCCGCAGCCCATAAGCCACGATCATGGACGAGGCCAGAAAGGCCGTTGGCGGGTCTGGCAGTTGCATCATTTCCTGTGCAGCGCGGTAGCCATAAGGTTCGGTCATTTCGGCCTGACGCATCAGCATTGGGTCAGGTTCGATACCTGCGCCGGACAGCGCTTCCAGATATCCCTTGCGGCGTCGACTGGCGAAATCCATATCTTCCAGCCCGTTGACCAAGGCAATGCGGCGGTGGCCGAAGTCGATCAGGAATTGTGTGGCGCGGTGAAAGGAACGGTGATTGTTGATATCCAGCCAAGAATAGGGCGCAGTCACATTGCTTGTGCGCCCATGCAGCAGAAACGGAATATCCAGCCCGGCCAGCAACTCTACACGCGGGTCATGCACACGGGGGCCATGCACCATGATGCCGTCAACCGCCCCGCGCGCGATCAGGTTGTCATAGGCACTGGCCTCATCTGCATCGGCAACGATGCGCAGGATCATTTCATACCCGGCGCGCGAATAGACTTCGCCAGCGCCCGCGATGAAATCTGCAAAGATCGGGTTCACGATTTCATGGCTGGTCGATACGGGGATAACATGACCAATAGCTTGTGCGCGCCCAGTCGCAAGGCTTTTGGCGCGCGTGTTGGGATGGTAATTGGCCTTGGTCGCGGCGGCGCGCACCCGTTCGCGCGTGGCGGCGTTGACTTCGGGAAACCCGTTCAGCGCGCGGCTGACTGTCGTGGGTGACAGGCCGAGCGAGGCCGCAAGCTGTTTTAGTGTTACGCCCATGATTTAGCCAAACCGTGTTGAATCATGCCGTTACTCTAAGGAAATTTCCTCTGGTGAAAAGGGGGTATCTTGAAGGAATAAATTTCTGTACCTGCGAAAATCACAGCAAATACGAATGGTTTTCAAGAAAATTATTTGACAGAGAGTTTTGGTTCCGCCAACGTGCCCGCATCCAAAGCGGTTTGAGAATGCGATTCCAAATTGATGGAATGCTGATCAGCACACGCATAAAAATTGTGCGAAACAACGAGTCAACCTTGGGAGGATGACATGAAATCCAGACTTTACGCAGGTGTTGCCACTCTTGCCCTGATGGCTTCGGCCGCTCATGCGCAGGATCTGATTATAGAACCGGGCACCGAGGGCTTTAACTGGGACAGCTTCGAAGCATTTGCTGCCGAGCATGATTTCACGGGTGAGGCGCTGACGATCACCGGACCTTGGACGGGCGCGGATGGCCAGATGGTCAATAACATGCTGGCTTTTTTCGCCGAGGCAACGGGCGCGGATGTGCGCTATTCCGGGTCTGACAGTTTCGAGCAGGATATCGTGATTGCCATTCAGGCCAATTCCGCGCCTAATCTTGCGGTTTTCCCGCAGCCGGGGCTTGCCGCTGACATGGCCGCGCGTGGTGCCTTGGCGCCATTGGGGCAGGAAACCGCAGACTGGATGGTTGAAAATTACGCCGCGGGCCAGTCATGGGTCGATCTGGGCAGCTTCGAGAATGCGGATGACGAAGCTGAGATGTTCGGCTTTTTCTACAAGGTCGATGTCAAGTCGCTGGTCTGGTACAGCCCGGAACAGTTTGACGAGATGGGCTACGATATCCCGGAAACCTTGGAAGATCTGAAAGCCCTTTCAGCGCAGATCGTGGAGGATGGCGGGACGCCGTGGTGCATTGGTCTAGGCTCAGGGGCTGCGACAGGCTGGCCGGCAACTGACTGGGTCGAAGACATGATGCTGCGCCTTCACGCGCCGGAAGTCTATGACCAGTGGGTGACGAATGAGTTGCCTTTCAATTCTCCTGAAGTGATTGAAGCGATTGAGGCATACGGCGAATTTGTGCGTACAGATGGTTGGGCGCAGGGTGGACCCGAAGCCGCTGCGACCACCGATTTCCGCGACAGCCCGGCTGGCCTGTTCCAAATTCCACCAAGCTGCTATATGCACAAGCAGGCGTCTTTTATTCCGACTTTCTTCCCTGATGGCTCGGAATTCGGTGCAGATTACGACTTCTTTTATTTCCCTTCGTCAAGCGAGGCGGATCTGGGTGATCCGGTACTGGGTGCGGGGACCCTGTTCGCTATCACCAGCGACAGCCCCGCAGCGCGCGGCCTGATCGAATTCTTCAAGACGCCAATCGCACATGAGGTCTGGATGGCGCAGTCTGGCTTCCTTACACCTCATTCGGGTGTGAATCTGGATGTCTTCTCGTCAGATGCATTGCGGGCAATGAATGAAATCCTGCTGGCGGCAACAACGTTCCGCTTTGACGCATCCGACCTGATGCCAGGTGAAATCGGGGCCGGGGCCTTTTGGACGGGCATGGTGGATTACACCACCCAAGGCAACGCTGAAAGCGTGGCAAACATGATCCAGGAACGCTGGGACGCCATGCGCTAAGGCCATTGGCATCAGGGACGGGGCCGCGGATATGTGGCCCCGTTTTTGCGAAGTTTCTACCTTTCGTCGAGAACGCACGCGTGAGCATGATCGCTGCCAGAGCTGGTGGCTTGCAGTAGCCCATAGGGAGGGGAAAAATGTCACCAGTCTTTCAGGGGATATTGACCATCATCATTGGTGTCGGGGGCTGTGTCGGGTATTTCTATTTCTCGAACATGCTGCTCGACAAGGTGATCTTCCCGGCAAGGGGGCCGAATACGGGGCGCAACATCAACCGTGCCAACCAGGTGCGCCCGTGGCTGTTTCTTTTCCCCGCCATGTTCGCGTTGGGGCTGTATCTGGCCTATCCGGTGGTGGGGTCTTTCTGGCGGTCGTTGTTTGACCGCTCGGGGGCGAATTTCATCGGGTTGGGCAACTATGTCGACCTGTTCAGCGAGGGCACCTTTCGAACCGCGGTCATGAACAACCTGCTTTGGGTGCTGTTCGTGCCTGCGATGGCAACCTTTCTGGGGCTGCTGGTCGCGCAACTGACGGATCGATTGAGTTGGGGCAATATCGCCAAGTCTCTGATCTTCATGCCGATGGCGATTTCCTTTGTGGGCGCATCGCTGATCTGGAAATTCGTCTATTCGGCCAACCCCGATATCGGCATCATCAACTCGATCCGTGATGCGATGGGGCTGGCTGTTCTGGACCCGCTGCAAGTGCGGTTCTGGAACAATTTTTTCCTGATGTTCATTCTGGTCTGGATTCAGACAGGCTTTGCGATGGTCATTCTATCCGCCGCCCTGCGCGGCATTCCTGAAGAAACCATAGAGGCCGCGATTATTGACGGTGCAAACGCTTTTCAGGTGTTCTTCAAGATCAAGGTGCCGCAGATCATGGGCACAATCGTTGTTGTCTGGACCACGATCACCATTCTTGTGCTGAAAGTGTTCGATATCGTCTACACCATGACGGGCGGCAATTTCGGCACGCATATCCTGCCCAGTTACATGATGACCTATATGTTCCGTGATGACGGGCGCGCCACGGCTGTGGCCTTCGTGATCATGCTTCTGGTGCTGCCGGTAATGATCTGGAACATCCGCCAAGCGCGCAATGAAATGCGCTGAGGGAGGGGCAGGACATGGACAATATTGCAGGACAGAATCAGGGCAGCAAACTAGCGGTCAATATCACGGTCATCATTCTGGTGTTGTTATGGCTGTTGCCGACAATCGGGCTGTTCGTGTCGTCGTTCCGCGACCGTGACCAGATTTCGAATTCCGGTTGGTGGCAGGCCCCGTTGGCGGTCGATCTGAATTTTCGCACCCGTGTGGCGGCGGATGGCGCACGCGAAGAAAACGGCACATTCGTTCTGGAAGGCAATGTTTTTGCCGACCCCGCCCTTGCCAGCAACTTTCCCGATGCGACTGGCACAATCGCCGCTTACGGAACCCGCGCCGTCGCGCCGGGCGAATTTGCGGCAGGTGAAGTGTCAGAACTGCGCGCGGGTGGAACAGTGGTCGTCAATAGTGATGGCAGTTATCGAATTGAAACAGCTGAAGCGCTGGACAGGGGGCCGACGCTCTATTTCGAGGCCCGCACGCCCCCCAAATTTACCTTGGCGAATTACCGCACGGTGTTGTTCGCCGATGGGATGGATCGTGCCTTTATCAATACGCTGACAGTGACCATTCCCGCTACGATCATCCCGATCCTGATCGCGGCATTCGCCGCCTATGCGCTGGCCTGGATGGACTTTCCGGGGCGCGGCCTGCTGATTGCGGCGGTTGTGGGGCTGCTGGTCGTGCCGTTACAACTGGCGCTGGTGCCACTGTTGTCGCTGCATACCAATATTGGCATCGGGCAGAGTTTTCTGGGCATATGGCTGGCGCATACGGGCTTCGGGCTGCCCCTGGCGGTGTATCTGTTGCGAAATTACATGGTCGGGCTGCCGCGTGACATCATTGAATCGGCCAAGGTCGATGGCGCGACGGATTTTCAGATTTTCGTGCGCATCATCCTGCCGCTGAGTTTTCCGGCACTTGCCTCTTTTGCCATCTTCCAGTTCCTATGGACATGGAATGATTTGCTGGTGGCAAAAGTATTCTTGCCATCGGGCGCGGAATCTCAGGTCATGACGGTGAAGATTGCCGATGACCTGTTGGGCTCTCGCGGGGGGGATTGGGGCATTCTGGCCACTGCGGCCTTTGTCTCGATCGCGGTGCCGCTGGTCGTCTTCTTCACAATGCAACGCTATCTGGTGCGCGGTCTGCTGGCCGGCTCCGTCAAGTAAGGACAAGTAACGTGACAGCACAAACCCTGTTGCAGCCCGAAAACGGGCTGGAGCTTTACCCCGACTGGTGGCGCGGCGCGGTGATCTATCAGATCTATCCCCGCAGCTTTCAAGACAGCAATGGTGATGGTATCGGCGATTTGCGCGGTATCATGGAACGCCTGCCCTATATCGCCAGCCTTGGTGTCGATGTCATCTGGATCAGCCCTTTTTTCACCTCTCCGATGAAGGATTTCGGCTATGATGTGTCGGATTACTGCGATGTAGACCCGATGTTCGGCACATTATCGGATTTTGATGCACTGGTGGCGACAGCGCACCGTCTTGGCATCAAGGTGTTGATTGATCTGGTGCTCTCGCATTCCTCGGACCAACATCCGTGGTTCAAGGAAAGCCGCTCCAGCCGCGACAACCCCAAATCGAACTGGTATGTCTGGGCCGATGCCAAGCCAGATGGCACGCCGCCCAATAACTGGCTGTCTATTTTTGGCGGTTCCGCCTGGGCATGGGATGCCACGCGCTTGCAGTACTACCTGCATAATTTCCTTGCGTCGCAGCCGGACCTGAACTTCCATGAACCTGCCGTGCAGGAAGAATTGCTGGATATCGCGCGGTTCTGGCTGGAACGCGGGGTCAACGGGTTTCGTCTGGATACGATCAATTTCTATGTCCATGACTACGACCTGCGCGACAACCCGGCCCTGCCGCCCGAGCGGCGCAATGCATCCATCGCGCCTGCGGTGAACCCGTATAACCATCAGGAACATATCTACGACAAGAACCGCCCCGAGAATCTGGAATTCCTGCGCCGCTTTCGCGCGGTGTTGGACACCTATGATGCCGCTGCGGTCGGCGAAGTGGGCGATACGCAGCGCGGGCTGGAGATCTTGGGCGAATACACATCGGGCGGCGACAAGGTGCAGATGTG
>SLAT01000286.1 GCA_007126715.1 Roseinatronobacter sp. | reverse complement strand
CTCCCGAAGCGCTATAGGAAGTGGCTTGCCCATCTCAGACCCCCATATCTGCTATGCAGTAAGGGAATCACAGATTAACCCTCTTGGGAAGCCTGAATCGGAATCGCCGCAACACGCTCTAGCGTCCGAAATGTAACGCCAAGACAGGTTATCCCCAGCTATCTGCACCACAGGAAAGATTCTCCTTTACAGATCGTTTGTTTCCGCACACCATATCTAGTATGGACAGCACTAGGTGCGTAAAGTTGTTGCGGTTTCATCTGTGTCTAGCGGTGCCGGACACAGCCAACACAAAAAGGGGCGGGAATGTCAGCAGCAGAAAACTATCTTTCATCCGACAGCCTTCATCCAATCGACATGGTCGAAACGCTGGCCGAGCATCACGCCTGGGATTTCGACCGCATGAACGAAGACCAGATCGCTATGGCGGTCGAGGGGCAATGGCGCACCTATTCCATAAGTCTGGCGCTTGCACCACGCGAAAACATGCTCAGGCTGGTCTGCACTTTCGAAATGGACCCGCCCGAAGCGGCAATGCCTGCACTCTATGAAACACTTAGCCGCGCGAATGACATGGTGTGGTCAGGGGCTTTCAGCTTTTGGGAAACACAGCGCCTGATGGTCTGGCGCTACGGACTGTTTCTGGCCGAGGATCAGCCCGCAGATATAGACCAGATCGAGCGTATGATTACAGCAGCCTTGATGGCCTCAGAGCGGTTTTATCCCGCCTTTCAACTGGTTGCATGGGCAGATCATAGCCCGACATCCGCGCTTGATATGGCACTTGCCGAGGCGGTTGGCCGCGCATGACCCTAACGCCCCCTTGACCCTCTGACGTCCCGGCGTAACAAAGGGGCAGTTCAGGACAGGGATGGCGCGAATGGAATTTGACCAGATTGCCCGCAATGGCATGGTTCTTCTTGGCTGTGGGAAAATGGGCTCGGCGATGCTGGAAGGCTGGCTTGCGCGTGGGATTCCACCTGAATCTGTGCATGTGATCGACCCTGCCCCATCGGACTGGTTGCGCGACACCGGGGTAAAGCTGAACGCCGATTTGCCTCAATCGCCAGCGGTGGCGATCGTCGCGGTGAAACCCCAGATGATGGGGGACGCATTGCCGCTGCTACAGGCGTTTGGAAACAGCAAGACACTGTTCATCTCGATTGCGGCCGGAACATCGCTGGCGCGGTTTTCCGAAGCCCTTGGCACGGCCACGCCGATCATTCGCGCCATGCCGAATACACCCGCCGCTGTCGGATGCGGAATCACCGCGCTGATCGGCAATGCCCGCGCGTCAGAGGGGGACATGGCACTGGCCGAAACCCTGCTTGCAGCCGTTGGCACGACTGTCAGATTGGACGACGAATCGCTGATGGATGCCGTGACGGCACTATCCGGCTCTGGCCCTGCCTATGTGTTTCACATGATTGAGGCGATGGCGCTGGCAGGACAAGCCGAAGGACTGGCCCCTGATCTTGCCATGAAACTTGCACGCGCAACCGTGATCGGTGCGGGGCAACTTGCTGCGGGGTCCGACGAGACAGCCGAACAGTTGCGTATCAACGTCACAAGCCCCAAGGGCACCACTGCCGCCGCCCTTGATGTCTTGATGCACAGCGACACGGGACTGCCGCCACTGATGGCACGCGCCATTGCCGCCGCCGCTGCGCGTTCACGGGAATTGGCAAAATGAGCGCGCAGATCAGCTTTGACGACTTTCTGAAGGTTGATATCCGCGCAGGAACCGTCACCCGCGCCGAAGCATTCCCGGAGGCACGCAAACCCGCAATCAAACTCTGGATCGATTTCGGCCCCGAGATTGGCGTCAGGAAATCCTCCGCCCAGATTGCAGCACTCTATACGCCAGAGGATCTTGTGGGGCGCATCGTGATGGCGGTCGTCAATTTTCCACCGCGCCAGATCGGGCCGTTCATGTCCGAAGTGCTGGTTGTCGGCGCCAGCGACTCGCAGGGTCAGATCAGTCTGCTGGCCCCTGACCATGACGTGCCACCCGGCGCGCGTCTGCATTGAGGCAACAGCATATGAGCGAATTATACATCACCCGCACCCTGCCCCAGAAAGTGCTGCGCAAGGCAGAGGCGCATTTCAACGTGACCCTGCGCGCGCAAACCACCCCGCTGAAGAAAGGCGAAATGCGCGCGGCACTTGTGCTGTATGATGTGGTGATCCCGACCTTGGGTGATATGTTCTCGGCCGATGTGTTCGAGGGTATGGAGGATGCGCGCTGCCGTTTGCTGGCAAATTTCGGCGTCGGATATAACCATATCGATGTGGAGGCCGCCCGCGCGGCGGGCATTACCGTCACCAACACCCCCGGCGCCGTGACCGACGCGACCGCCGATATAGCGCTGATGCTGATGCTGATGTCTGCGCGCCGCGCCGCTGAAGGCGAAAGACTTGTGCGCACAGGCAAATGGACCGGATGGCACCCCACGCAAATGCTGGGTCTGCATCTGGGCGGCAAGACCTGCGGCATTGTCGGCATGGGCCGGATCGGTCAGGCAATCGCACGGCGGGCACATTTCGGGTTGGGTATGGATGTTATTTACCACAACCGCTCTGCCAAATCATTGGATATGCCCGCGCGTCAGGTCGGGTCGCTTGAAGAGCTTTTGGGGGTCGCTGATTGCGTTGTTCTGGCGGTTCCGGGGGGGGAGGAGACGCGCCATCTGATCGGTGCAAAGGAACTCTCGGCAATGCGCCCGCATGCACATCTGATAAATATCTCACGCGGCGATGTGGTGGATGAGGCCGCCTTGATTGCCGCGCTGGAAGGCGGAGAAATTGGGGGGGCGGGCCTTGATGTTTATGAAAAGGAACCGCAGGTTCCCGAAGCCTTACGCAAGCTGCAAAATGTGACCTTGCTACCGCATCTTGGCACTGCTGCACTCGATGTGCGCGAGGAGATGGGGTTGATGGCCGTCGAGAATGCCATTGCCCATATCGAGGGGCGCGCGCTGATCAATCCGGTCTGACGTTACCGACACCTGCATTTTTCATGATCTGGAAAATGATTTCGTGATTCAGCCATCGACCCAAAATGTAAAAATGTTTCATTTTTCGCATTGGTTCAAAGTGAAAAGGGGGCCACATTGCCCCCCTTTTCTACGGTTCATTCGCTGACGGTTATTCCATCGCTTCCAATTCGTCGATGAAGCCTGCAATCATCTCTAGCCCCTTGTCCCAGAAGGCAGGGTCGGATGCATCCAGCCCGAAAGGCGCGAGCAGGTCTTTATGATGCTTGGACCCGCCAGCCGAAAGCATCTCGAAATACTTTTCCTCGAATCCTTCGGGCGCATCCTCATAGGCCGCGTAAAGCGCGTTCACCAAGCCGTCGCCGAAAGCATAGGCATAGACATAAAACGGTGAATGCACAAAATGCGGGATATAGGCCCAGAACGACTCATACCCGTCCATGTAATCAAACACCGGCCCCAGACTTTCGGCCTGTACACTCATCCATAACGCGTTGATATCCTCGGGCGTCAATTCACCGCCACGGCGCGCATCGTGCAATTTGCACTCAAAGTCATAAAACGCGATCTGGCGCACCACAGTGTTGATCATGTCCTCGACCTTGCCCGCCAGCAATACCTTGCGTTCGGCCTGTGATTTCGCGTTGGCCAACATCCGCCGGAAGGTCAGCATCTCGCCAAAGACGGACGCGGTTTCGGCCAGTGTCAGCGGGGTGGAGGACAGCAATTCCCCCTGCCCGGCCGCAAGGCGCTGGTGCACGCCATGCCCCAGTTCATGCGCCAAAGTCATCACATCGCGCGGCTTGCCCAGATAGTTGAGCATCACATAGGGGTGCGCCTCGGTCACTGTGGGGTGTGCGAAAGCCCCCGGTGCCTTGCCGGGTTTGACGGCGGCATCAATCCAGCCTTGGGTAAAGAACGGCTCGGTCAGTTCGGCCAGTTTGGGCGAGAATCCTGCATAGGCTTCCATCACGGTGGCGCGCGCTTCATCCCAGCTGATCTTGCGGGGCGCTTCCAGTGGCAAGGGGGCGTTGCGGTCCCAGACTTCCAGTGTTTCCAGCCCCAGCCACTTGGCTTTCAGCGCGTAATAGCGGTGGCTTAGGCGCGGATAGGCGGCCACGACAGAGTTGCGCAGCGCCTCGACGACCTCTGGCTCTACATGGTTGGCCAGATGGCGTGCGGTTTGTGGCGTGGGCATCTTGCGCCAGCGGTCCTCGATTTCCTTTTCCTTGGCAAGCGTGTTGTGCACGCGGGCAAAGAGTTTGACATTCTTGCTGAACACGTCGGCCAGCGCGCGCGCACCCGCTTCGCGCCGCGCCCGGTCGGCATCGGTCAGCAGGTTCAGCGTGGCTTCCAACCCCAGTGGTTCTTCCTCGCCCTCGACCTCGAATTCCAGCCCGGCCATTGTTTCGTCAAACAGCCGGTTCCATGCAGCCGCGCCGACAGTGGATTGGTCATGCAGGAATTTCTCCAACTCATCCGACAATTGGTAGGGCCGCATGGCGCGCATGCGTTCAAACACAGTGCGGTAGCGTGCAAGCTCGGCATTCGCGCCCAGCAATGCCTCGAAGGTCGCATCGTCAACACGGTTCATTTCCAGCGAGAAGAAAACCAGCGGGGTTGTGGCGACTGTCACCCTGTCTTGCGCGTCAGACAGGAACTTGGCGCGTTCGGGGTCAATCGAATTCTGATAATACCGCAGCCCGGCAAATGACATCAGCCGCCCTGCAACGATGTCGATCTTCTCATAGCGGCGTACGCAGTCCAGCATCCCTGCCGCATCCAGTTGCGCAAGCTTGCCTTCATAGGTTTTTGCAAAATCTGCGCATTCGGTTTCAAGAAACTCGAAATCGCGCGCCAGTTCAGGGGCATCTGGCGCGGTATACAGCGCGCTCAGATCCCAGTCGGGCAAGTCGCCAAATTCGGTTGTCGTGCAGCTTTGCTGATCCAGGGCCATATGTATTCTCCGCTAAGGTTACGAAGAACACTTAGGTCGCATCCGGCCCGCCCGCAACCGCTCTAGTCCATCTCCCTGAAGGGCCAGGGCTTGGCATCGCTGGAAATCGAAAGATAACGCGCGGCCTTGGCCACCCAATCGCCGACCAGACACCCGAATTCTGCGAGTCGCACATTCGGATTGCGGTTGTCGATCAGGACGATGATGAACTGAATGCAGGCAATCAGGAACAGGATTGACTGCGCGATCGACACCATCGCGGCAATGATCAGCATATAGATAAGCCGCTTCCACAGCTCCTCTTCAGGGCGGAACGTGGTTTGGGAATGGTTCGTATCAATTTCAGACATTCTTACCTCCATCAGAAAATTACGGCGTACTGATCTGCCCCCCGCCAACCGCCGCTGCTACGCCTGTCGTCGACGGGCAGGATGTAGGAAGCCCGCGCGCCACGCGCATGGCCAAATAAGCAAAAGCCTGCGCCTCGATCATGTCGCCGTCAAGACCAACTGCCTCGACGGGCTGAACGGGATAGGGTAGATGGGCGGCGATCCGCGCCATCAGATCGGTATTATGTCGCCCACCCCCACAGACCAGCACCCGCGCGGGCATTTCAGGCATATGGTCAAATCCGGCCCCGACCGATGCGGCACAGCATTCACTTAGCGTGGCAAGAGCATCTGCATCTGACAGATGCGCCACGCGCGCCAGCATATCGGCAAAGCCACGATCAAGCGACTTGGGGGGCATTCGGAAGAAAAACGACTCCTGCAAAAATGCATCGACAACGGTGCGGTCAACTGTGCCGCTTGCCGCAAGCGCGCCGCCTTCATCATGGGCGCGGCCCAACCGCGCGTTGCACAGGTCATCCATTGGTGCATTGGCCGGGCCTGTATCAAAGGCCAGCAAGGCGCCCTGCTCTTCGGGTTTTGCCTTGCGCGGATCAACCCATGTCACATTGCCAACCCCGCCAAGGTTCAGAAAAACCAGCGGCGCATCGGCCTTGATGTGTTTGGCAAGGGCGAAATGGTAGAACGGGGCCAGCGGCGCACCCTGCCCGCCCAGTTTCACGTCCGATGTGCGAAAATCCCAGACGACAGGATAGCCTGCGACCATTGCCAGAACGGCCCCCGACCCTGCCTGATGCGTGCCGCACCCACGCGGGTCATGCGCAAGGGTCTGGCCGTGAAAGCCTGCAATCTCGATCCTGTCGAACCGGGCCATCACTTCGGCATGGGCTGTCTCGATGATCTCGGACGCCTCCTCGATTTCGGGCGCATCGGGCCAGCAGCCCATCACGGCGCGCAAGACATTACGTTCGTCTTCCGTGTAGGGCCGGAACTCTGTTGCTCCAAAGGCCGCGATCACCTCGCCGTTGGTTTCCAGCACGGCCGCATCAACCCCATCAAAGGATGTGCCGGACATCAGCCCCAACACACGCTTGATCTCACTTTTTAACATGGGCTTTCCCTTGACACCTTCCGGCGATATAGAACGCGCATTCTGCCAGCCGGGACAAGCGAAAATGACCTACACGCCGAAATCAGATTTCATCCTCACGATGCAAGAGCGTGGCTTTCTGGCCGATTGCACCGACCTGCAGGGCCTGGACGAGGCGCTGATCAAGGGCGTCGTTCCAGCCTATATCGGCTATGACGCCACTGCAAAATCGCTGCATGTGGGCCATTTGCTGAATATCATGGTGCTGCGCTGGTTCCAGAAAACCGGCCACAAGCCAATCACCCTGATGGGCGGCGGCACAACCAAAGTGGGCGACCCCAGCTTTCGTTCAGAAGAGCGCCCGCTGCTGGATGCGGCTGCTATTGATAGCAATATCAACGGGATGCAGAAGGTTTTTGCCAAATACCTGACCTATGGTGACGGGCCTGCTGATGCGATCATGCTGAATAATGCCGAATGGCTGGATGGGTTGAACTACCTTGATTTCCTGCGCGATGTGGGGCGGCATTTTTCGGTCAACCGGATG
>SLAT01000211.1 GCA_007126715.1 Roseinatronobacter sp. | reverse complement strand
ATTTGCACGCCCTCATTGAGTTCCTTCAGCGCCTCATAATTGAACGTGTATTTGGCGCCTTCGGATTTGGAGGCCCAGATCATCGTTTCATGCGCATTGGTCAGCCGTTTACCACGAAAATTGGGCATAGGGTTGGACTTGCGCCAGACCACGTCATTGAGGATCCAGAAGCCCGCATCCTGCAACGCGGTGCCAACGCGGAAGATATTGTGATAGGAGCCAATCACCCAGATCGCGCCATTGGGCTTGAGCAACCGGCGCGCGGCCTTGAGCCAGGCACGGGTGAACTGGTCATAGATCTTGAAACTGTCGAACTGGTCCCATGCGTCATCCACGGCATCGACGCGGCTGTTATCCGGGCGATGCAACTCACCCTTGAGCTGCAAGTTGTAGGGCGGGTCTGCAAAGATCAGGTCGATGCTGCCCTCGGGCAGGGAATTCATCACCTCTATGCAATCGCCTGCCAGAATTTCATTCGTGGGAAGCATGCTTGCCCCCTGCGCCACTGTCGTTACTGCCATGTCTGCCTCGATCTTGCGCATTGTTTGCGCTTGTTGGAGGCCATCATGAGTCAAAGCTGATTCGGCGTCAATTTCTTTTTGAATCAGAGATTTGAAAAACTTTCTTCATGTAACCTATGGACACAAGATTTTGCGTATCGGCGCGAAAGAGCGTCTATGCTCTGGGGTTAGCCCCAAATCTGCTATGGCATTTTTGTGACGCTTGGTGGGATAGCCCGCATTCTCGGACCAGCCATATCCGGGGTAACGCCGGTCCAGTTCTGCCATGATACGGTCGCGCGTGACCTTGGCGATGATAGAGGCCGCCGCGATGGAGAGGACGCGCCCATCCCCCTTGATGACGGCCTGTGCAGGGCATGGCAGGTCAGCGGGAAGCCGGTTGCCATCAATCAGCAGATGGTCGGGTGGCACTTGCAGTGCGGCAATGGCACGGTGCATGGCCAGATAGGTGGCTTGCAAGATGTTGATCGCATCAATCTCGGCCGGAGTGGCATGACCGATGCCCACATCTGCGCTGTCCATGATCGTGTCGAATAGCCGGGTGCGCGCAGTGGCGCCAAGGCGTTTGGAATCCGCAAGCCCTTGTGGGATGGCAGCAGGGTTCAGCCACACGGCAGCCGCCGTCACCGGGCCGCATAAGGGGCCACGGCCCACCTCGTCTACGCCGACAATGCGGCATGCGCCTTGCAGCGTTGCAAGGCGCTCAAACTCGTAATCGGGGGCGGGCGCGGGGGTCATGGGCCCGTCATGCCCCAATGCCGCGCGCCTGTGCAACCCTCAATGGCGGTGGGTGCGGTATCCTCGCTCGGTCAGGCATTGTGCGGAATAGATCGTTCCGGTGGTGCTGCGGACCTGACATGTACGGGGAAGATTTCGCACACCACGCTGTTCCAGACAGGAGCCGCGATAGCCAGCAAGGGTCTGGCCACCATAGCGGTAGGAGATCAGACATTGCTGCGGCAACAGGGATCCGCCATGCCACCCGCCCCCGCGCGGTGGTGTGGGGTGGTAGCGGTCGCGGCCGCGGTGAGGGGCGCTGCTTTCCGGGAAATAGCCTGCGTCCCGCAGACAAGTTGCGCGGTAAACACTGCGCTGTCCGCGATTGGTGCGCGTCGTTTCAAGACAGTGACGCGGCAGGTTGCGCAGCCCGGCATGGCGCAGGCATTGCGCATTGTAGACCGTAATATCGCGGTGTCGGACGCGCCAGGTTTCACGGCAGTGATCGGGCAGTTCGCGGCGGGCATATTGCGGGCGGTTGTGGCTGGTGCCCCTGTCTGTCCGGGCAGCCTGAACAACGATCGCCACGGCAGCCGCGCCCAGCAGCAGCTTGATGAGCGTATCATCACTGGCCTGTGCTGGGGTCGCGGGCAGGCTGATTGCGCCCAACGCGACACCGGCGGCCAGAATCGCGCTGGTGGCGCGCAGTCGAAAGGTACTTAGCAATGTTGTGGTCATGCCTCGGCTTCCTTCGTTTGGACAAGTTGTACCCGGAGCGTGCGGCTATGTTGGCTTGCCGTGCAATAACGCCTGCCTGCTATCCGATAACATCGCACTGCCATTGGCGCTGATATTGAATAACCATGCCGCTGGTGCAATGGTTCCGCTATGAAAACCACCATCCTTTCTGCGGTGTTTCTGGTACTGACGCTTGCGGGGCAAGCCTCGGCCCAGTGTTACGCAGATTACAAGGCCAAGCAGGACAACCCGTTGCGCCTGCAATATGGCATCATTGAATTACCGCAATCGGCCTGTGCATCGGTGCAGGCCGCCCGCGACTATGCCGAACCTGTCATTTCGCGAAGTGGCTGGACGCTATTACAGATCGAGTCCATCTTCGACCAATCCGAATATCAGAGCAGGAGCGCCAATGCAGGGGCCATCCATCTCCGCCAGTGATCTGGCGCGCATAGGAAACCGCGCGGTTGTCTGGGGTGTCGTCGCGATCGTTGGTGTTTTGGTGCTGACGGCTGTGCTGCTGTTTCTGAACCTGCCAGATGCAGGCGCGTTCAATGCGCGGGTCGAGCGGGTCTTTGTTGAGAATGCCGACCTGACCAGTCAGGCCGAAATCAAGCTGCTGGAAATTCTGGCCCAATCGGGCACGGCCTTTTCAGAAACGCTGGTATCGTATCGGGTCGTGATTTTCGTGTTGCTGGTCTTTGCAACGGGGTTGCTGGTGACCTCTCTGGTCATGATCGTGCTGCTGATCACGCTGAACAGGCGTATGGCAATGGTCGAGAAACAGGGGCTGCAAGTCTCTCAACTGGTCATCGACCGGGCGACCAATTCGGTTGCGATCAACGACATGGAGTTCAAGCTGACCCCCGCCGCTGTCGAGACATTGGCGGTGCTGGCAGAAGCGCGCATTGACGATGAGGTGCTGACCGGCGCGGCGATCGAGGCTGTCATCTCTGGCCGGATGGAGGTGGATTGCGACGAGGCGGCGGGGGCCACGCGTATCAAACGCCTGCGCGATACGCTGGGAAACCAGTTGATCAGCGAGGTGCTGGTCAAGAATATCGCGCGGCAGGGCTATATGCTGGCGATTGACAGCAAGGTGATCTCGCTGCGCTAATATCTGTTACCTGACATTTGCGTTTCGGGATGCCCCCGATATGCGCCCGGTTGTTCACATGATGTTTTGACGATCCGCTATGCGGGACAAAGCGGTCGTTCATCTGCTTTTAGCTGCGCGGAGCAAAGGCCGAAGGCCGCCGCGCATCGCCGGGCCGCCTCCACGGCACGGCGATTTGGCTGCTGCCAGTGCATAGCTTTCATCTTTTGCGGGTTTGGCTAGCATAAAGCGCTATAGATCGAAGGCAGGATCACCGCTCCGCGGCCCGACGCTGCGCGGCTTTGTACCCAGCCCCACCACCCGCAAAGCCCTCGAAACAGCCAATTGATAAGCGACCCTTGCGCGTGTGATCCCTCTCCGAAGCCTCACAATCATCGCGAATCCATCCCAAGGTCCAATAAACGGTCCCACCCTTCCCACTGCAATACGCAACCGCCCTTGCACCTGCGCCTCTGCAATGCCAGATATTGCGGCAGTGAACAGGGAGAGATGCAATGCTGGACAAACGCCAATTCTACATCAACGGCCAATGGTGCGACCCGGTTGCGGGCGAGGATCTCGATGTCATCAACCCCTCGACCGAAGAAGCCTGCGCGGTCATTTCGCTTGGTGGCGCGGCAGATACCGATAATGCCGTGGCTGCGGCGAAAGCCGCCCTGCCCGGCTGGATGTATTCCGACCCTGCCGAGCGGCTGGCGCTGGTGCAGCGTATTCTAGAAGAATACAAGGCCCGCGCCGAAGATATGGCACAGGCGATCAGCATGGAGATGGGCGCACCTATCGACATGTCGCGCAGCTCTCAGACGACGTCGGGCACGTGGCATATCAGCAATTTCATCAAGGCGTTTGAGAAGGTTCATTTCATTGAACCCCTCGGCGATCATGCCCCTGAAGATCGTATCATCCGCGAGGCGGTGGGCGTCTGCGCCCTGATCACGCCTTGGAACTGGCCAATGAACCAGGTTTCGTTGAAGGTCATACCCGCACTTCTGGCAGGCTGCACGATGGTGCTGAAACCGTCCGAGATTGCGCCTCTCTCCTCGATCGTCTGGGCCGAGATCATGCATGCCGCAGGGACACCCAAAGGTGTCTTCAACATGGTCAATGGCGATGGGCCGGGGGTTGGCACACAGCTTTCGGGCCACAAGGACGTGGATATGGTCAGTTTCACCGGCTCGACACGTGCGGGCATCGCCATCTCCAAGAACGCGGCGGAGACACTCAAGCGCGTGCATCTGGAACTGGGCGGCAAGGGTGCGAATATCATCTTTGCCGATGCCGATGAAAAGGCCGTCAAGCGCGGCGCGCTTCACTGCTTCAACAACACAGGCCAATCCTGCAACGCGCCGACACGGATGCTGGTGCAGCGCGAGATGTATGACCAGGCCGTAGAAACAGCGCGCGAAGTCGCAGAGAAAACTGCCGTTGGTCCCGCATCCGAATCAGGCCGTCATATCGGGCCGGTCGTCAGTCAGGCGCAATTTGACAAAATTCAGGACCTGATCCAGACGGGCATCTCTGAAGGGGCAAGACTGGTCGCGGGCGGGCTTGGCCGGCCAGAGGGAATGAATCGCGGTTATTACGTCCGTCCGACCGTCTTTGCCGATGTGAATAACGAGATGACCATCGCACGCGAAGAAATCTTCGGCCCTGTCCTGTCGATCATCCCTTTCGAGTCCGAAGACGATGCCGTTCGCATCGCAAATGACACGGTCTACGGCCTGACCAACTATGTCCAAAGCGAAGATGGCGCGAAACGCAACCGCATGGCGCGGCTGCTGCGCGCGGGCATGGTGGAAATGAATGGCAAGTCGCGCGGCGCGGGCGCCCCGTTTGGCGGCATGAAGCAGTCGGGCAACGGGCGCGAAGGTGGTGTCTGGGGGATCGAGGATTTTCTGGAAGTCAAAGCCGTCTCCGGCTGGGCCAATGACGCGGAGTGAATGCGTGATGACATATGATTATGATGACCAGAACATCTTTGCCAAGATCCTGCGCGGGGAAATCCCGTGCAGCAAGGTCTATGAAACCGACCATAGCCTCGCCTTTTCGGATATCGCTCCGAAAGCGCCGCATCATGTGCTGGTCATCCCGAAAGGGTCCTATGTCTGCTATGACCATTTCGCGCACAGCGCCTCGGACGCGGAAATTGTGGATTACACGCGCGCCATCGGTGAGGTTTGCGCGCAACTTGGGGTCGCGCCCGGCGATGGTGGCGCGGGTTACCGGATGATCGCAAATACCGGATCAGACGGGGTTCAGGAAGTGCCGCATCTGCATGTGCACATTCTTGGCGGGCGCAATATCGGGCCTATGGTGATGATGCGCACTTGACGCGATAAGCACGAGTGCATAATCAAGCGCCACAGGACGGCGAGTTGGCGGAGTGGTTACGCAGCGGATTGCAAATCCGTGTACAGGAGTTCGATTCTCCTACTCGCCTCCAATTTAATGGGTAAAATATATGTACAGTTAACATATTTTTTGCATCTGTGCTTACCCGCAAAAGAACACCCCATCGAAATAGCGATTGACTGATACAAAACGCTACAAACGATCCGCAGTTTGTCGGGCGCTCAAGTTATCCACAAACAGAATGCCGAATACGCTGACATTCTTCGCGAATGCTTTGCACGGTGTTTCACTGTGTAGCGCACGAATTGCAGCCGGAACCGCGTTCAGGTCGATCAGATATTAATCTACAAATCGGATTCGTGCGTAGCTTCGATCAATGCGCGCGGTGGACGCATCTTGCAGGCGCGATCCGCCAGCCAGCGCAAGGTGGTCTTCTTCGGGAAATCGGAGCGGCGCATCATTCAATCCTCATGACAGGCGGCAGGGGCCTCGACCTTGATCAGGGACAGGCGGCTTTTTGGAAAGCAGCCTTGCGGCGGGTCAATCAGGCCGGTGAATCGGGCAGGTTTCATCTGCGGCCCAATCGGCGAAGCTGAGATAATAGACCCGCACATCACGCCGCCCTGCTGTTAATGCCGCAAGGGCCGCCAGTGCCGCGCGTCCACCCCCATTGCAATGGGTGACAATGGGTTTGCCATCCGTGATCCCGGCCTCGTCCAGCATCGCCGCAATTTCGCCCTCGGACTTCAATCCCGCTTCATTCAGCAAATCACCATGCGCCAGAAGGGCGGCCCCCGGCAGATGCCCGCCGCGCATATTGCCCTTCAGGTCGCGCCCGCTGAACTCTGCCGCTGTGCGGGCGTCGAAAACCTGCACTTGCGGCAAGGCATCCTTCACCGCTGCCCTGTCCATCAGGCCCACGGCACCTGAACCGGGCGTTAGAGGCAAAGCCCCGACAAAAGGTGCGGCCAGTTTTGGCACGGCCTGTAAAGAGGAGGCTCCACCATTCAGAACCAGCGCCGGCAAGCCGAAATACTGCACGATGAACCAGACCCGCGCAGCCTCAAGCATGCGGCCGTCATCGATAACCACCGTGACCGCATCTGGCCCGATACCCAGTTTCTCAAACTCGGTTTGCCAGAAGGGAATATCATCCAGCCCTGTCTGGCTGTCCTTCGCGCGCGATATCCAGTCATAGATGGGCACACGTGTCAGATTATGCGGGGCCTCATCACCTGTGGGGACATAGAGCATCCGAACGGGGCCAAGTCCATCCAGATCATCGGATGAAATGACAGGCGATTTTGACAGATTGGTTTGCATAAGTAAGACCCATAAGAGCTGTGGCGTTGACGCTTTGGGTAAAGCATGGTTTATCGAATGTCGATAACGAATAGCATAGGTGTCACATGACCGAGCGCATGGAGCATCATGATCTGCTGTCAGGGCTGGTCCGGTTGCACATCCTTCACCATGCCGCACAGCACCCGGTTTACGGCCAGTGGATGAT
>SLAT01000060.1 GCA_007126715.1 Roseinatronobacter sp. | reverse complement strand
GTGTGATTCTGGCCAATTATGCCGGTGTTGCAGGACATGTCACAATCGAGGATCGTGTGATCGTGGGTGCTTCTGCCGGACTGCACCAGCATATCCGCGTGGGCGAGGGGGCGATGATCGGCGCGCTGACGCGGGTGACCCATGATGTGATGCCGTTCGGTCTGGTTTCTGGCCCCGACGGAGTGTTGCACGGATTAAACCTGATCGGTTTGAAACGGCGCGGCATGGCCCGCGACGACATTGCCGCGCTGCGCGCCGCCTACAAACGTCTTGCCACCACGGAGGGCGCGCTTGGGGATCTTGCTCAAGATCTGCTCAATGACGCGGAATCGGATGTCGTGGCGCAAGTCGCGCGGTTTTTTACAGGCGAGGCGGGGCGCAATTTCCTGCGCCCGACATGAGTAAGATTGCGCTGATTTCAGGTCGGGGGCGGTTGCCACATCTTCTGGTAGATCGTCTACAGGCCGAAGGGCGTGCGTTTGTTCTGGCCGAGATGGAAGGCTTTGAAAGCCTGAGTGCCACCCGCGATGATGTGCTGCGGTTTCGGCTGGAACGCCTTGTGCCGTTTCTGGACAAGTTGCAGGATATGGGCGTGACAGAGGCTGTTTTTGCAGGCGGGGTCCACCGTCCGCGTCTTGATCCTGCGCTGATTGACCCTGCCACGATGCAGCTTTTGCCGCGCATCATGGCGGCAATGAACAGTGGCGATGACGGCACATTGCGTGAAGTGATCGCCTTGATGGGTGAATGGGGGGTCGATGTGGTTGGCGCGCAGGATATCTGCGCTGATCTGGTCGCCGTCCCTTCGGTCCTGAGTGATGCGCAACCCAAAGGCGCTGACAAGCAAGATGCCGCGCGCGGTTTCGAGATATTGCGCCTGACAGGTGCCGCAGATGTCGGGCAGGGTTGCGTTGTGGCGCGCGGCCAGTGTCTGGCATTCGAGGCGCTGCCGGGAACTGATGTGATGCTGGCGCATCTGGCTGAATTGCGCGCGGGTGGGCTGGCGCTGCCAGAGGGGGGGGTGTTTTGCAAAGCACCCAAACCGGGTCAGGACCGGCGCATTGATCTGCCCGCT
The DNA here is from genome assembly GCA_007126715.1 of Roseinatronobacter sp. Classification (GTDB taxonomy): domain Bacteria; phylum Pseudomonadota; class Alphaproteobacteria; order Rhodobacterales; family Rhodobacteraceae; genus Roseinatronobacter. The sequence goes on along the minus strand of SLAT01000060.1, from coordinate 5,958 downwards.
TTGGGACCAGATTCGCTGGAATCTGTTCATGCCGCAGGGCTGCACGGCATTGCTTTCGAGGCGGGAGGCGTCCTGCTGATCGACCGTGCCGAGATGATTGCGCGTGCCAATGCGCTTGGCCTGTTCCTTTGGGCACGAGAGGGCGCGTGAAGGTCTTTATCATCGCAGGAGAGCCATCGGGTGACAAGCTTGGCGCGGCCCTGATGGCGGGGTTGAACCAGCTTGTCCCGCATGTAACCTTTGCCGGTGTTGGCGGGGAGGGGATGGAGGCGGCAGGGCTGTCCTCTCTCTTTCCGATGTCAGACCTGTCTGTGATGGGGCTGGCAGAGGTGCTGCCGCGCATCCGTTTGTTGCGCCAGCGCATCGCGCAGACGGCAGCCGCGATTGGGGAACACAAGCCTGATCTGGTTGTCACCATAGACAGCCCGGATTTTTGCCTGCGCGTGCTGCGTATTGCACGCATGGCGCGGCCTGACCTGCCCGTGGTGCATTATGTCGCCCCATCGGTCTGGGCATGGCGTCCGGGGCGCTCGGCCCGCATGGCGCCGCTGGTGGATCATGTGCTGGCGCTGCTACCGTTCGAGCCGCCCTATATGCAGGCCGCTGGCATGAGTTGCGATTTCGTGGGCCATCCGGTCGTGGCCGAGGCGCGCGCCTCAACGGCTGAGGTCGCAGCGCTCAAGGCACGTTTTCCAGGCCGGATCATGCTGGCCTTGCCCGGTTCGCGAGGGGGTGAGATCGCGCGTCTTGCCCCCCGTTTTGGGGCGGCACTTGCGCAGGTGGTACCGGATGGGATGCAGGTGCTGGTTCCAAGTGTCGCATCGCAGGCCGATGCAATGCGCGCAGAAGTTGCGCGCTGGAAAGTGTCCGCGCATGTTCTGACCGACAAGATCGAGAAACGCGCGGCCTTTGCTGCGGCAGAACTGGCGCTAGCGGCATCAGGGACTGTTTCGCTAGAGCTTGCGGCAAATGAAACACCAATGGTCATTGCTTATGATGTGAACCCTGTGACGCGGTTTCTGGCGCAGCGTCTTATCCGGTTGGAAACGGTCACTTTGGTCAATCTGGTGTCAGAAACGCGCGCTGTGCCGGAATTTCTGGGCCGTGATTGTACCCCGGACAAGATTGCACCTGCACTGAAAGCCTTGATCGACACAGAGGCCGCCCGTGCCGCGCAGCATCAGGCGATGCAAGTGACGATGACTCGGCTGGGACAGGGGAGTGAGGCACCAGGGCTGCGCGCTGCGCGCTCTGTCCTGAACTTTATGTCTTTGCGAGCGGGTGACAATCCAGAACCAGCGTCCTGAGCCGTTCTTCGAGAACATGGGTATAGATTTCTGTGGTCGAGACATCGGCATGACCCAGCAGGGTCTGGATCGCCCGCAAATCGGCGCCCCCCGCCAGCAGATGCGTCGCGAAAGCATGGCGGAGCACATGAGGGCTAATCCGCGACGGGTCCAGTCCGGCTGCCAGCGCGATCTCTTTCAAGATCAGATAGAATCCGACCCGGCTCAGATGCCCTTCGCGCCCGTTCGAGGGGAACAGAAAGCGCGGCTCTAGTCGACGTTTGGCGCGCAATTCGGTCGCTTGGTTGTCCCAGTCCTGTAACCATGCGGTCAACGCATTTCGCGCAGGTTCTGACAGTGGGACCATGCGTTCCTTGCCGCCTTTACCCCGCACCAGGATCATGCGGGGGTCACCGCGCACGGCGAGAACGGGCAGGCTGACCAGTTCGCTGACCCGCAAGCCTGTCGCATACAGCAACTCAAGAAGGCAGGTGTTGCGCAACCTGTCGCGCGCGCTTCTTCCTGTTAGTGTGGCCGCATGAAGCAAGGCCTCTACGTCTTGGGGGCTGAGTGTATGCGGCAGTTTCTTGGATTTTCCGGGTCCTGCTATCCGGCTGGCGGGATCATCGCCACGCCAGTTTTCGGCATAAGCGAAGCGAAACAGTTGCCGGATAGAGGCAAGGCGCCGTGCGCGGGTCGACTGTGCCAGCCCCTGAGCGTCGCAATGTATCAGATAGGCTTTAATCTCTGCGCGGGTGATAGTTGCAAATGCATGGCTGCGCCCTGCGCACCATTCCCCGAAATCACGCAAATCGCGCGCATAGGCCAGTTGCGTATTGCGCGCAGAGCCTTGCTCGGCTGCGTGGGCCTCCAGAAAAGTAGAAATCCAGCGCAACGCGTCCTGTTCGGGCGCATGTTTCATCCCCGCCTCTCCAGCAATAACAACTCTATTGCAATCTGGCGGGCGACGGGGTCCAGCCCCAGTGCGCGCAATCGTTGCAAGCCAAGTGTTGCAGCATGCAAATCACCTGCGGCAGCATCCGCGATCTGGGATAGCGCGCCAAGCAAGGTCAGCCCCAAAGCGCCAGAGTCGAGCGCTGCTTGCACCTGCTCTGGAAGGTCCGGCCCGGCAAATGCAGTATGTATCGCCCCTGCCATTGCGGAATTTGCCAGCAACGGCAACTCTTCAGCCTTTGCCAAGGCCATGATAAAACGCCCCAACCCTGTATCGGGGGCCAATTCGAAAGCCCGCTCAGGGTGTTCTTGCGACAGCATCATCATCTGCCACAAGATAACAGAGGCTTGAGGCGACAATGATACGGCAGAAAGTGCGTCTACCTTCATCTGCGCAAAAGCAACCTCTAGTTCGACGGCAGTGAAGAGCGGCCACGCCTCTATCAATGCGTCGCTGATAGCGGATTCGTTGTTTTGCTGGATTGCACGATCAAGTCGCTGAATGACTTGAACACGTTCCCATAATCCACCCGAGGCAGCAGCGCGGCGCTGGGTATAAAGCCCAAGCAGACGGTTGGGCTGCAACACGCCTGCGCGGGTCAGCCTTTCAGCGGCGTCAAGCTGCGCGCGCCAGCCAGAGGTGCCGCGCAGGTCTGCATGGGCAAATGCAACTGGCAGAGTTGCAGTTGTGACCGGATCGCCCAAAGCCTCCATGATCCGCCAGCCCAAAGGCGTAATCTGTTGGGGTGGCGCAAACTGGTCATCGCCTTCCTCTTCTTCAAGAAAGCGCGTCAGTAGCGCGGCCTCGGCCTCGTCCAACAGGCCAAGGCTTCTGCCCACTTGCAAGCTGGTATAGGCGGCTTGCCAATCGCCGCGCCGCGCCATGCAGAAAATCTGGGCAGAATGACTGTATTGCGCGCCGATCTGGCCGCTCATATGTGCGCAGGCGCGATCCTCCTCGCCCAAGAGCAAGGCGATATCGAACGCGCGCGCATTCAGCGCGGCACTTGTTTCGGGCGCGGCTTCGATCAACTGGCCTGCCTGTTCCAGCGCGCCAAGTTCAACCAGCTTATCAACCCGCGCCAGCAACAGTGCACCGCGCGTCTCTGGGATGTTCTGCAAGGGGGGCGCAAATTCTGCCATCAGCAGGCGCAGGGAGAGTCGCGCTGCGGCAGGCATCGTGTCCGAGGGCAGCGCGATGATGGCTGAAATGATTTCTGCTGTAGGCGTTGGTCCCCAGAGCGCGCGCGGCAGGCCCACCCGCTCTGCGGTGAACAGGCCAGTTGTCTCAAGATCCGAACTCCCAAGCGGGGCAGTGGAAATTTCCTCGAAATGGGGGGCAGGCAAGCTTATGATGGTGTCGTCCGGCGGCAAGGGCGGTGGCTGCGGGTCGCTGGGTTGGGGGAGGGGCGCGGTCATCGCCTGCTCTAGCCAGTCAATTGCGCTTAGCGGTGTGCCCATATCCTGCGCCTTGGCCGCGGGACCAACAGCAGCACTGATCAGTGCCGCACAGAGCCCGAGGGCCCGATATTGTGACCTAGGTCTGCTCAATTCACTTCCAGTGTCACAGGAGTTTCGGTCGTGGTCCGTTGTGCTGTGAGGTCGCCAACATAGGCATAGGCGATAATCCCTATTGCGGCGAGTAGGACCAGCATAAGCAAAAAACGGAAAATATAGCGCATTTGGGCCTGCCTTTCTTTATTCATACCCCTCTGTGATGCGATTGGGCGCTGGGGGTTTACCGGTCGACAATGACGCAATATCACGACAATAAACAGGCAGGCTACGAAAACTTGAAAATTGAACGACAGAGGGACGACACCGGCATGAAACTGCACAAGACAGTTGTCCTCGTGGGGATGATGGGGGCAGGCAAGACTGCTGTCGGAAAGGAACTGGCGCGAATGCTTGCGGTGCCCTTCCTCGATTCGGATGAAGAAATCATCGCCGCAGCCGCCATGAGTATCGCTGAAATTTTCGAGCGTGACGGCGAGGAATTCTTTCGCGCCCGCGAGGCAGAGGTGATTGCACGGCTGATGCGTGGTGCACCGGGGGTGCTGTCTGTGGGCGGTGGCGCGTTCCTGAGCGAGAAAACACGTGAATTGATCTCGGAATTGGGTGTTTCCGTCTGGCTTCGGGCAGATATTGAATTGCTGTGGTCGCGGGTGCGCCAGAAGACGACCCGTCCATTGTTGATGACAGCAGACCCGCGTGCGACCCTTGCCGAACTGCTTGCGCAGCGAGAGCCGTGTTATGCCAAGGCCGATCTGGTGGTCGAGACTTTGCCAGCCTATGCAATTGCAGATACGGCACGCGCCGTGCTGACAAAACTTGCCTCGCGCGTGGATGTTCTGGAAGGTGTTGCGACATGACGCAGATTGATCGGGTGCATGTTCCCTTGGGCGGGCGGGCCTATGATGTGGTGATCGGGCAGGGATTGCTGGCGCAAGCCGGTGCCTTGATGCAGCCCTTGCTGACGCGCAAGCGGGTTGCTGTGCTGACGGAAAGCCGCGTTGCGGCCCTTCATCTGGATGGCTTGCAGGCAGGTTTGTCGGCGCAAGGCATCAGCAGTGCGGCCCATGCCCTCGCCCCGGGCGAGGCGACGAAAAGCTGGGAGGGCTTGTGCGCTTCGGTCGAATGGTTGTTGGACGAAAAGGTTGAACGGCGTGATGTCGTTGTGGCGCTTGGGGGTGGGGTGATCGGCGATCTTGGCGGGTTTGCTGCGGCAATCCTGCGCCGTGGCGTGCGGTTTGTACAGGTGCCGACCTCGCTTTTGGCGCAGGTGGACAGTTCTGTCGGCGGCAAGACCGGGATCAATACACGCCACGGCAAGAACCTTGTCGGCGCGTTTCATCAGCCCAGTCTGGTCTTGGCGGATATCGACTTGCTGGACAGTTTGCCAAGGCGCGACTTTCTGGCAGGCTACGGCGAGGTGGTGAAATACGGGCTTTTGGGCGATGCCGCGTTTTTTGAGTGGCTGGAGGTCAACGGCCCGGCACTGGCGCGGGGCGACAAGGGCTTGCGCCACTATGCCGTGCGCCGTTCCGTCGAGATGAAGGCTGGCATCGTTGCGCGTGATGAGACAGAACAGGGCGAGCGCGCGCTGCTGAACCTTGGTCATACATTCTGTCATGCGCTGGAAGCGGCAACAGGCTATTCCGAGCGGCTGCTGCATGGCGAGGGCGTGGCGATTGGTTGTGCGCTGGCCTATGAACTCTCTGCCCGTATGGGATTATGCGCGCAGGAAACACCCAGCCGAGTGCGCGCGCATTTGCGTGCGATGGGCATGGCGGTTGATCTGGCCGATATTCCCGGCGATTTGCCTGATGCGGATGCCCTTGTCGCGCTGATGGCGCAAGACAAGAAGGTTCAGGATGGCCGATTACGCTTCATTCTGGCGCGCGGGATCGGGGACAGCTTTGTCTGTGACGATGTGCCCGGTGACGTGCTACGTGACATTCTGGTTGGTGCACTGGCCGCAAGGAACTAATGCTCCGCCAAACTGGCCCAGTCCCCAGAAGTGTGGTGTTCGACGGTGGCTATGCGGGACAAAGTTGCCGGTCGCTGGCTTGTCCTGCGCGGAATCAAGGCCGAAGGCCGCCGCGCATCGCCGGGCCGCACCCACGGCACGGCGATTTGGCTGCCACCTGAGCATAGCTTTGATCTTTTGCGGATTTGGCCGGCATAAAGCGCTACAGATTGAATCTTGGATCGCCGC